>JAYUVL010000511.1:0-8824 GCA_043754075.1 Cytophagales bacterium
ATTGTATACCAGAAAACACTGATTAGGGTTGCAATATAATCAATATTTAACAACAAATAAAATCCTAAAAAATTATCCAAAATGAGCAATTGATTCAGCTGGAGATTGGTAGGCCCCAATCGTAGTTTTACTTAATCTTTCAACAATTCAACGCTGTATTTAGTTTTCAAGATGGCAGGCTAATGTTGTTCTTTTGTATTGATTATATTGTTTTATTGGTAAGTTCTATGGAAAATAACAGAGATTATTATCATTTGGAGCGGGTCAATTCCCTGACCCACGGTTTGGGGGCAGTGTTGAGTGCTGTAGGACTGGTGTTTTTGATGGTCAAGGCCGTGCAGTTACAGGACAGCCGCTTGTTCATCAGTTTTTTGATCTATGGCACCGCGATCACCTTTTTGTTTACGGCCTCCAGCTTATATCACGGAATCCACCGTGAACCGGTCAAACAAATCCTCCACGTAATGGATCACATCGGCATTTACTTGATGATTGCGGGCACTTACACCCCATTTGCCATGGTGACCATTGAACGGTCATGGGGCGATTTGCTCTTACTTTTGGTTTGGTTTATTGCTGGGGCGGGCACGCTGTTTAAGCTGTTTTTCACTGGTCGGTTCAACCTGCTCTCCACTCTCATTTATGTGGGCATGGGCTGGCTGGCCGTGTTGATTGCAAAGCCGATGATGGATGCCATCCCAGTTCCAGGTTTATTGCTCATCCTGGCAGGGGGGGTGTTTTTTTCGGTGGGGGTTATATTTTACCTTTGGCGCAAGTGGAAGTATCACCACGCCATTTGGCATTCTTTTGTGCTCGCCGGGGGGATTTGCCATTATTTTGCCGTCTTTTTTTATACCGTATAATTTAAAAATATCATGGACTTGAGCTCAGCCAAAGTACTGGTTACCGGGGGAAGTTCGGGCATAGGTTACGAAACCGCTCGGCAATTGATTGCCCATGGGGCCCAAGTGGCCATTTGTGGGCGCAATGCACACAAAGTGCGGCAGGCTGCCACCGAACTGGGGGCGTTGGGCATAGTGGCCGATGTAAGCCAAGAGGCCGACGTGATCAACCTAGTGACCCAAGTAATGGCGGAGTTGGGTGGCCTAAATGTTCTGATCAACAATGCTGCATTTGGTTTCTTCGCTCCCCTTACCGACACTCCAACGGAGCAATTCAATGCGCTTTTGGCTACCAACGTCACCGGGGCCATGATGATGGGCCGGGAGTGTGCCAAGCATTTTGTGGCGCAACAATACGGCAACATTGTCAATGTCGCCTCTACCGCTGGCCACACCGGCTTTCCAATGGGCACGGCCTACGTGGCCAGCAAGTTTGCCCTGCGCGGCATGACTGAATGCTGGCGCGGCGAACTGCGGAAGCACAACGTCCGCGTGATGCTGGTCAACCCGAGCGAGGTACAAACCGATTTTGTGGCCAATTCGGGGCGTGAGGCCAGGCCCCACAACCCCACCAAGCTAGAGAGCGAAGAGATTGCCCATGCTATCCTCGCCCTATTGTCAATGAATGATCGCGGTTTTGTGACCGATGTGACCGTGTGGGCCACGAACCCCCAATAAGGTTATGGATGGGCGCGGCCAATTGGAAGCCAACCAGCAAAGCACCCATCTCCAAAATCATTGGTTAAATCTTTTTGGTAGTTTAAATTAGTTCGCTAATTTACACCCAAATTGGGAGCAAAGTAACTTTTTGAACAACTTTGAAAATGTCCCAATCAATGCTTTGTTAAGACTATTATAGCTGATCAGGTTTATCGACTTACTATCGCTATTTTGTGAAAAAAATTACTATTCAAATTGCCACCATTCTGGTAGGGATAATTTTTGCCATCAATTTGTTCTACTTGCAGGTGTTAAATCCTGACTATAAGAACGAAGCGTTTAGCAATGTGCGCAAGCGGATAGTGGATCCTCCGGTGCGCGGCATGATCTATGCCCGCGATACCACGATTTTGGTGAGCAACGCTCCGGTATTCAACTTTTACATCACTGCCAAGTACCTAAACATTACCGATACACTGGATTTTTGCCTACATTTCGGAATTGGCAAAAAGGAATTATTGGAAAAACTGGCCAAATCTCAGGAAAGGGGCCAGCGTCGCAAGCCCACTTTGCTGCTCAAGCACATTCCCCAGCACCGGTTCACATTTATCCAAGATCGGCTCGATGAATTTCCCGGTGTGACCTACGAAGCCCATACCATGCGGGAATACCGAACGCCGGCTTTGGCCAATGCCTTGGGGTATGTGCGCGAGATTGACAAAAAGATGTTCAAAAAAGACACCACTGGCTACTACCAAATGGGTGACCTTGTGGGCTATTCGGGCATTGAGGCCAACTATGAGCTGGATCTGCGGGGCCGCCGCGGCGTGCGCTATGTGTATGTAGATGTACAACAGAACGTAAAAGGATCATTCATCAACGGGCTTTACGACACCGTGCCCGAAATCGGCAAAAATCTCCTTTCCTCTATCGATTTGGATTTGCAACAATACGGGGAATTGCTGATGGGCAATAAATTGGGGAGCATTGTGGCCATTGAACCGGCCACTGGTGAAATCTTGGCCATGATTTCGGCCCCCTCCTATCATCCAGAGTTGTTGACAGGGGATCCCAAAAACGTGTCGCAAAACATTAGTCTGCTGCTCAACGACCAACAAAAACCATTGTTCAATCGTACAGTGATGTCTCCCTACCCGCCCGGGTCGATCATCAAACTGGTGCAGGCCCTTATTGGACTACAAGAAGGCGTGATCGATTCGGTGGAAACCCGCATTCCCTGTACCCAAAGTTTGGTCAAATGTCACAACCACCCGTCGCCTCTAAACGTGCGCGGCTCCATCCAGCACTCGTGCAACCCGTTCTATTTTCGGGTGTTCAATAAAATAATAGCCCAGGGCCATGCCCAATACACCATGGAAACGGCGCGCATGGGTATGGAAAAGTGGAAAGATTATATGCACAAATTTGGCTTGGGCCATAAGTTGGGATCGGACATTTACAATGAAAAAGGTGGACGGATCCCTTCGCCGGAGTATTATGACAAGAAATTCAAGTCGACCAGTTGGAAATTCAGCAACATCTACTCGTTGAGCATTGGCCAGGGCGAAATGGGCGTGGTTCCTTTGCAAATGGCCAATTTGGCGGCCATCATGGCCAACCGGGGGCATTACATTACGCCACACATTGTCAAGCAAGTGGAGTACGATGGCAAATTTTTGCCCATTGACGAAAAATACCGCCAACGCCACAACACCGGAGTCAAGCGGGAGTTTTTTGAAGTGATTGTAGATGGGATGGCCGGAGTGGTACGGGCTGGTACGGGCCGTCGGGCTGGTATCCCCGGCATTGAGGTATGCGGCAAAACGGGTACGGCCCAAAACCCGCACGGGGAGGATCATTCGGTTTTTATTGGTTTTGCCCCGCGCAAGGATCCCAAGATCGCCATAGCGGTTTATGTGGAGAATGCAGGTTTTGGGGGTACTTGGGCGGCCCCAATTGCCAGTTTAATGATGGAAAAATATTTGCAAGGGGAAGTGAAACGTGCTGCGCTGGAGAAAACCATCATGGATCGCGATCTGCGCACTCCCCGCGCCAAACGGGAGAAAAAAGAGGGTGAAGAAGGCAAGGAAAAAGCCATTGCGGAGGCCAAAATAGCTCAATTGCGGACTCAAATCCGGCAAATAAACCCCGTGGCCCAGAAAAAACCCGGCTTGACGGTTGCGAGCTCCTCCGGCAAAACCCGTACTGGGCTGGCCACTGGCCCCGCCAATCCACTGGAGCAAACCAACCAAGATCCCAAGCCGACCCAAAATAACCGTTAGCAATTTGTCCTTTGGTTTCTTTCTCTCCAGCCAAGTGTGTAATATTGTACCATGAGAAGCCTTGGCGCATACATGATCTTCCTTGGGAGGATGGTTACCAACCGGGAACCGTTTAAAATCTATTGGCGGCTCTATTTTGACGAATGCTTGTCCATTGGGATTGACTCGCTCACCATTGTGGTGATCACTTCCACTTTCATTGGGGCGGTTACTACAGTTCAAACTGCCTACAACTTGATCAGTCCACTCATTCCCAATTACATCATTAGTGTGATAGTGCGCGACTCGACGATCCTCGAACTGGCCCCTACCGTGACAGCCATTGTTTTTGCGGGGAAAGTGGGCTCCAACATTGCTGGGCAACTGGGCACCATGCGGATCACCGAACAAGTGGATGCGCTGGAAGTGATGGGGATCAATTCAACCTCTTTTCTGGTGTTGCCCAAAGTACTCGCCGGGGTGACGATGTACCCATTATTGGTAATTTTGGCCGCATTCTTATCGATTACAGGTGGTTATTTTGCCGGTACAATGGGTGGCCTGCTTACTCCAGAAGAATACGTTTACGGGGTCAGAGCTGATTTTATCCAGTTCAACGTATTTTTTGCGCTGATTAAATCGGTGGTATTTGCATTCTTGATCACCACCATCTCTTCCTACAAAGGGTATCATACAACAGGTGGGGCATTGGAAGTGGGGGTGGCCAGCACTCAGGCGGTCACCAATAGTTGCATCGCCCTGTTGTTGGCCGATTACCTACTGGCAGCTTTGTTGCTCTAGGGCAAAGAGAGCACGTTTTCTTGTCCCATCATGGCGATCCATTCGCCTCCCAAGGTAAGATACTGTTTCATGGCACTGGCCGTCAAGCTGGCCCGCACGGGCAAAATCCCCAGCAGATCACCCACTTGGATTTTGGCAAAAAAGGCCTCACTGGCCTTGATGGTGGCGTGTTCTTGGGCAAGTGCCTTGACATAAGTGTCCACCACGGGCAAAGACCAGCCTTGATCGGTAAAATTTACCACATAGCCATAAAAAGGGATTTCGCTCAGTTCAATGTACTCCTTGGACAGGTGGACGGCCCCACCGCAGACCAATAGTTCATGGTGGGCGGCATTTTTGGCTACTACTGGGCAGGCCAGCGCCAAAGCAATTTGTTCAAGCTGGCACGATCCGATAAAATATTGGGAGAGGTCATAAAACACCAAACTGCCCGCGCTAAGCTCATCAATGCCTGAAAAATCATCTGCTAAAATTGCGGTCGGGGTATCGCCAAAACAGATTTGAAGTTCAGGTAAATCGGTCGCATACTGGTCGCGGAGCTTGGCCAGTGCCTGTCGGGCCAAAACAAGGGCAGTATTGATCACGTGCGGGTTTCGGTGGGGTGGCGTGTGACCAGCATGGGCATAAAAACCGGCAAATTGCATGTTGGTGGATGCCTGCACGAGGGCGACCAACTGGTCGAGCAGGGCCAGGTCGGTTGCCATGACCCCCATTTGGCGGTAGCCAGTTTCCACCTCGATCCAAACTTGGACCGGCCGGGCCAAGTGCTGGGCCAAGAACTCGGCCGTGCTGGGCATGGTGACCACCAGCCCCAACGTGATGCCGGCCGCCAGTTGGTTGATCCAGTCGATCTCCAAAATATTGACCGGGGCCGCAATCAAAATATTGCGCCAGCCAGCCCTGGCAAAATAGTGGGCCATGTCCACCGAGGAAACGGCAATCCGGTCCACCCCTGCTTGCCGGAACCACTGCCCGATCTCGGCTGACTGATGGGTCTTGAAGTGCGGGCGGGGAATGAGTTGGTGTTCGCGGGCCTTTTCAACCAAAAGTTGGATGTTTTGCCGACATTTGGTCGTATCCAGCAAAAGGGTCGGCTTTGAAATCGGGCGCATGAGGGAGGTGGGTTACGTGTTAAGCGGGTTGTTGGCCAAAGTGGGCAATAATGGTGCGAAGGTTTGGCAGATTGCCCATTTTCAATTTGGCAACGCATCGCCGATCTAATTATACTTCCATTGTGGCAGGTTGATATTGCCCAAAGCATATGTAAGCTATTAAGGGATGGTCAATGGAGATCGTGGGCAATGTTGCCTTTTGCAAGGGCTAAACCTGCTCGCCGATCAGTTCCAGCACATCATCCAAGTATTCGCGGGTGTTGGATAGACGGGGAACTTTGTGCTGGCCACCGAGCTTGCCCCGGCGGGCCATCCAATCGTAGAAAGTTCCTTTGGGCACGGCATGGACCAAAGGGGCGGCCAAAGCCAAGTCCAAATAGCGTTTGGCATCATAGTCGGAGTTGACGCGGCGCAAAGTTTGGTCCAAACAATGGACAAAACTGGCCAAGTCGGTGGGCTCACGCACGAACTCGATCACCCACTCGTGCCCGCCCTTGGTCCCCCGGTCGAGGTAAACCGGGGCGGCGGTATAGTCGTTGACCATTGCCCCGGTGAGTTGGCAAGCCTCGGCAATGGCTAGATCAGCGTTTTCCACCACTACTTCTTCGCCAAAGGCGTTGATAAAATGTTTGGTACGCCCCGCGATCTTGATCCGGTAGGGGGAAAGGGAGGTAAACCGGATGGTGTCCCCGATTTTGTAGCGCCACAGACCGCCGTTGGTGGACACGACCAAGGCATAGATTTTGCCCAGTTCTACTTGATCCAAGCCTACGGTTTTGGGGTATTCTTGGTTCCAATGTTCCATCGGGATAAATTCGTAATAGACCCCGTAGTCGAGCATGAGCAGCAGATCCTCGCTGTCTTTTTGGTCTTGGATCCCAAAAAAGCCCTCGGAGGCATTGTAGGTTTCCATGTAGCGCATCTGATCGGAGGGGATGAGGGAGGCGAACAAACTGCGGTAGGGGGTGAAGGAAACCGCCCCATGGAAAAACACTTCCAAGTTGGGCCACACCTCGGCAATGTTGCCTTTGCCCGTTATTTCCAGTACGCGCTGCATGAGCACTACCATCCAAGTGGGCACGCCCGAGAGCCCCCGGACGTCCTCTTTGATGGTGATCTGGACTATTTTCTCCAACTTTTCTTCCCATTTGTCCATTAGGGCCACATCCAGGCTGGGTGTGCGGAGCCATTCAGCCCACACGGGCAGGTTTTTCATCAGTAGGGCCGACACATCACCAAAACAAGAATCTGGGGCTTGGGGGTTTTCTTGGTAGCTGCCACCGATGCCCAAGTTCTTGCCCAAGAACAACTTGGTGTCGGGATAATTGTTGACATATAGGCACAGCAAATCTTTGCCACCCTTAAAATGGCAGTCGTCAAACGCTTCTGGGGATACCGGAATAAATTTGCTCCGGGCATTGGTGGTGCCCGATGATTTGGAAAAGTGGGTAATGGTGCTGGGCCACAAAATGCCCTGCTCCCCTTTCATCATCCGGTCGATAAAGGGAAAGAAGTCCTCATAGGTGCGCACGGGCACCCGGTCGGCAAACACATCGCGCCGCCCTTTGATGTCAACATAGCCATACTGCTTGCCCCATTCGGTATTGGCAGCGGTGTCGGTCAGGTTCAACAACACTTCTTGCTGGACATCATGGGGATGGTTCATAAACCGCTCAACTTGCGGATATCTCCGTTTCAACAACCAAGCAAGGAGCGTATTGAATAGTTCCATAGCAGTTTTCAGGTTTCGGCCAACATTTCAAGGGCAAAAGTACAGTTAAGTAGTGGATTTTTTTCGTGCGCAGCTATTATGCCGGCAACCCACTGGTTTTGGGTCGTTAGGCCGTTCACCAATCGGACGGCATTAAAATTATTATTGATAACTTGATCAAAGTAAATAAAACCCGTAAATTGCAATAGAGATAAATTCAGCTCATCAAAATACCAGCAAAGTGGATAATCATACACCGCGCGGTGTTTCTCCCTATTTTGACTTTAGTTGAAGTTTTTCTTCTACACATTTGCTTATTTTATGAAAAAAATAATCATTGCACTACTGCTGGGCCTCCTATCTTTATGTGCCCATTTTACTGTTGGCCAAAATGCTGCTCCAATCATTGGTGCGGTCAGCCCGATCTCCATTGCGGAGGGAAGTGCCTCTGCTACCATAGTCACTGCAACCGATGCCGACAACCAAGAGATAATCTCGGTCCCCCGGATTGTGGTCATCGGTTCTTCCACCGCTGCCGGGGCTGGCGTATGGAGCGTGCCGGGGGTGATTACGCCAGATGCTTGGGTAGAGCGCTTGCGGACTTACTTGGGCAATTTGGGGATCACCTACCATTTGACCAACTTGGCACTCGCGGGCATTTCCACCTTTAACGTAATGCCCACCCTGTCCACCAGTGATCCCCATTACCGGAACAGTTTGGCATATGCTTTCAGCCCCCAGTTCAATACTGAAAACGGGTTTGTCCCCAATTTGGTGATTGTCAATCTACCTAGCAACGACGCTAACCTAACGGGGTGGGATCCTGCGGTGACATTGGCCAATTACCGCACCATGCGCCAGTTTGTGGAATCCAAAGGGGCGAAGTTGGTGCTGCTCACCCCCCAGCCGAGATCTAATTTTGATAATCGTCCACCCTTTTCATCTGCCCGCCGCCGCATCTTGCAGCGGGATCAGACCGAAGCCATCATGCGCGAATATGGCGATTTGGCTGTCCCTGTCTTTTATGAATTGAGCAATTTGAACGACTACACCCTCAAGGAGGCGTATAATGCGGGAGATGAGGTCCACCTTAACCGGTCGGGCCACCAATTCATTTTTGATCGGGTAAAGGAGGGCATCCGGCCTTTTATTGAAGGTAAACAGAAAATAAGCTTTACCCTCTCGCCCCCGCTCCGCTTTGCCAAACTGACTGCCTTGGGTCAGGGCCGGGCGTCGCTCCAGTTTACGCCCAAGTTTAACGACGGTGGGCGGTTCAACGCCGACAGCACTTATGAAGTAATGCTGGAGGCCAATGACAACCACGGGGGGCGGTCGAGCGTCCGTTTCAATATCCAAGTGACCAATGCAAATCCGGGC
>JAYUVL010000512.1:0-14208 GCA_043754075.1 Cytophagales bacterium
CTAGGATTAAAGTGATTTGAACAATTTATAGGATTGATTCCCTTGATTTTGAATAATTTGTAAAACCAAAATTTTTTAAACCACTTATTTTTCAGTATATTTGTCCCTAAGCGAGCAACACGGCTGAACGATAACCAAAAAAACCACTGGCAGCTTCTCGGTAGGCCCGCCTTGCAAGGAATGCGGTCAGTGGTTTTTATTACATATTAAGCATAATTATTTTTGCGCACCGATGCCAGGCCATTTCTCTGATAGATCAATCGCGATGATATTGTCGATCACTAATACTTTTTTTGCGATTATTTTTTTCCTGCTCGCGTCTTGCGGCTCTCGGGAGGGAGGGCAGGAAAACTCCGAGTATCCGCAAAGTTTGCAGCGCATCAAAAGCATCAGCTTTGCCTTGGACGAAACGGCGAGTTTCAGCCCCTATACCCTCCAATACGTGGATGATGGCCAACGCACCTACTTGCTGGCCACGAACAAAAACACCTTGACCATTGATGTGTATGCGGTCGAAACGGGTAAACTGATCACCAAGTTGGCGGTGAACGACTCCGCGACGCGGTATACTGACAACCTACAGGGCTTTTGGGCAGTGAACAAGGACTCGATCTATACCTACTCCCAATATAAGTTTGCCAGCGTGCTGCTCAGGGTGAAGGATTGGCAAGTGCGCGAGCGGGTGGCTTTGCGGGTCAACAATGCGCGCTCGGGCGAGCCAGTGCTCAACCATGCCTCGATGACGGCCCGGCCCTCTTTTTACTTGGGAGGAACGCTCCACTTTGCCGAGCTGCCCCTGACCAATATCGGTAAGCTGATTGGCACGGGATATCAGTTGGAGCATGTCTACGACCTCCGACGCGGCACGGCCAGCTTGGCCAACACCACTTGGCCCAAAGCCTACGAGGGGCAATTTTGGGACGAGTTCTATCTTTTTTGTTGGACTTTTGATGACAAAAATAGGATCATCTATTCTTGGGAGGCGGAGCACGATTTGCTGGTACGCGAAGGCGATGACCTGCGCCGGGTACCCGCCCGGAGTGACCGTTTCACCTCCGATGTGGAGTACGACCCCTCGCTGAAGAGTGTCGCTGGCAAGGATGTCAATTTTATTGAGCAAAATCATTACAGCATGGTGCTGTACGACCGCTACCGCAAGTGCTACTACCGTTTTGCGGTGGTGGGCACACCTTCCCAACTCCCTAGTGGGGAAGTCAAAATGGCTTATGATTCTCCTTTTGTGGTCATTACCCTCGACGAGAAATTCAATAAAATTGCCGAAGACTATTTCCCGCCTGGCCGTTACTTGTACAAGGACAGCTTTGTGAGCCGCGAGGGGCTTTGCATTTCCGACCACAACCTGCGCAACTATGACAACGTGAGCGAGGATGAAATGTCGTTTTCCGTATTTGAACTCAAACCAAAGCAATGAAGGCGATCCTAAAAAAGTGGTGGTTGGGCACTCTGTTGGGTTTGGTGGCCTGTACCGCTGGCGACCACGCGGGCGATGTGCCCGCCACCCATTTCACCGCTTGGATCAAGGGCAGCGGAAAGTACTTTAACACCTATCTGGTCGTGAGGCTCAATGGTTGCTCGTCCTGTAGCCAGACCATCATCAAGGTGATCAAAGACCGCTACCTGGACTTGATGCCGAAAGAAGCCATTGTGTTGGTGGTGGATGGCCAGTCGGAACTGCATCCCATAAAGGACAAGCTTCACCTGCCCAACCTGTTGGTATATAGCCACCAAGAGCACAGGCAGCCGATTTTGGCCGATGGCATCCGCCTGTACCGGTACAGCAAAGGGAAGGGGTTTTCATTTCAGGAACTCACCGCCCAAGATTTCGCCACGCTTACCAGCCGGATGCTGAACCAAGACTTGCTATCTTTCAAAGACCCAACTATGCCCTCTGGTGGTAGTATCCTTGACGTGATCCGGGGTATCGCCATTCCCGGTCAGGAGGCCTTGGTGATGCCCAGCGACTCGGGGTGGGTGGAAGTAAGCCCGTCCATATAAGTTGATCGATCATGCGCTATTTTCTCCCTTTGCTCTTTATATTGGTGCTTGCCTGCGGTCCAAGCCAGAAAACGGATCAACTAGTCTTTTTAACCGACTCGCTTACCTCATCGCGGAGCGATTTTGTAATGTACCTGCCCGAAAGAGAGCGGCTCGTTTTCAGGAACCACCTGCTCAACCAGATGGATATTTATGCGCCCAATTTGCCTGAACGCCAGGGCGCCATTTACCCCCGGTGGAACCGTTCCTACTCTCTTATGCTGCAGAGCCTCACTTGGCAGCACGAGGACACCTTGCTAGTATTGCTCAAACACTCCCCCGAACTTCTCTATTTTGACCGCTACGGACATTGTTACAAAAAGCAATCGTTCGGAGAGGGTTACATGGCCCATTTTTCCAGTTCGGTCAACCAACCCCACTTGCACCAGCATCACCTTTGCATCCCCTTATTGCCCGAGCTGGTGGGAGGAGCTTCGCCGGGGCAGTTCGCGAGGGCGCACGAACTGAGGGTTCGCCTTCAAGATGGCACGACCGACACCCTGCTGGTTCCAGCCCCGGCCGTGCCCCATTTGCTTGGCCTGCGCCACCACCTGGCCGTGCGCGTCTTGGTTGGCGACAAGTTGGTCTATCTATGGGGCCACGGCGGGCCACTGGTCCTCTTCGACCTCAAAACCGGACGGGTTGAATCACGGCAATTACCCCTTGAGCCGCTGTACCTGCCCCCATTTTCGGGCAGTTTTGCCGATAACCGCCTGCAACAGGAGTACTATCACCGCCATCGGGTGTACGACCACCTCTCTCACGATCCCTACCGCCAACAGTACTATGTGTTCCGGCTGGAACCAACGGCCGCTTACCAACCCCGGCACCAGCGGCCTTTCTCCATTTTTGTACTCGATTCCTCCTTCAAGCTGGCGCACGCCAAACTTGTTCCTGCTGGCCAATACCTGCTCGACCACGCGGCCATTACTGAGCAGGGCCTTTTATTGATGCGCCAACAAAACCAACAAACCAATGCGCTCGTTTTTGAAAAGATCAACTTTGAGTAGAAGCACAACTCTGCTGGCTTTGTTACTGCCGTTGTGGTTTGGTCTGCCTGCCAAAAAGGCATTCTGCCAGGCCCTTGACCGTGAGCTAGGGGGATATTTGAGCCAACTGGGGATCACTGACTATCGCCAGTACGAGATGGTGCTAATCTATCCTCCCCACCGCTCTTGGATGGTCGATAATTTTTGGAAGGGCCGTTTCTTGGAACAAACCCATCAGCCCTTTGCCCAAGTGCTGTTTGTTCTGGTGATCGAGGATGAAAAACAACTCAATACTTTTTTACCAGACGCACTCAAACGTCCCAACCTAGTGATTGATCGTCGTTTTTTGTTCCATCAACAGCCCTTTTACAATTTTCACCCCATCTTACTCAAATTGAAAGACGGCATGATTGAGCAAGAAATAACGATCACGTCCCCTCGTGCATACAAAACCTGGACCCAAAACTACCAGAAGTATATGGGCAGGGGCAAGCGCAAAATGGAACGCTGAGTGACTGTAACTGATATTTGGCCGGGGGATTTCCTCGCTACGCCCTCACAGCTGTCGTCAGCCCTTCCCCATTGTCCCGCCAAAAAATTCCCATATCCTGAAAAATCCCCTAAAAAACTTGCCCAATTCCCCCAAAACCTCCAAATTAGGGTCAAATTTTCTTGACTTTGACAACCTCATTTTCCCTTGTTTGGGCATTGGTGGCGCCTGCCCCCGGAACAAAACAACTATCGGGTCTGCTCCATGGCCATGTGATCCGGACAGATGAAACCATGCTCCGGCTGTTAGACGAAGCCAGCGGGGCTGTACCACGACGGACACCGTGCTCAGGGAGCAGAAAGCGTACATGGTACCGCCCGCGCAGTTTCAGCGTTGGCAAGTTGGTTATCTGTCACTATCAGCCCTCAAAGACAAACGCCCCGACGGAGGCTACGAAGATTCTAGGCCAATGGCCCTAATCTGGTGAGTGAATAAATGGGTGAAAAAACCCCCCTCGAGAGTTTGGAACTCTTGAAGGGGGCTTTCAGAACCGTGGCCAGGCTTTCTCTATCAAGCCAAATCGTGGGCAAACAGTTGCCCGATCTCCCCTAAATCATAATCAGCATTCGGGCGGGGTCCTCGAGCAATTGTTTCAACCGCACCAGAAAACTGACCGACTCCCGGCCGTCGATGATCCGGTGGTCGTAGGACAGGGCCACGTACATAATGGGCCGGGTGACTACTTGGCCGTTTTCAACCACGGCCCGTTCCACAATGTTGTGCATGCCCAAGATGGCCACTTGCGGCTGGTTGATGATCGGAGTGGACATCATGGAGCCAAACACGCCGCCATTGGTGATGGTGAACGTGCCCCCGGTCATTTCGGGGATGCTCAGTTTGTTGTCGCGGGCCTTGGTGGCCAAACGCACAATCTCGGCCTCGATGCCGGCAAAAGACAGTTTCTCAGCGTTGCGCATCACCGGCACCACCAAGCCTTTGGGGGCGGACACGGCAATGGAAATGTCGGCAAAATCATGGTAAATAATTTCGTCGCCATCAATTTGGGCATTTACTGCCGGGAATTCGGACAGGGCAATGGTGACCGCCCGCACAAAGAAGGACATAAAACCCAGTCCGACCTGGTGTTTTTCCTTAAATTGATCTTTGTATTTGGCCCGCAAATCCATGATCGGTTTCATGTTCACCTCGTTGAAGGTGGTGAGCATGGCCGTTTCGTTTTTGGCGGCCACCAACCGGCGGGCCACCGTTTTGCGGAGGGAGGACATTTTCTCGCGGCGCACTACGCGCTCGCCCACCGAAACCGGGGCCGGTTCTTTTTTTGGCTCGACTTTGGGGGCGGGTGGGGTTACTGCCGGGGCCACAGGGGTCGTTTTTTGGGCCCCCATGGCATCTTCCTTGGTAATTCGTCCGTCCTTGCCCGAGCCCTGCAACTGCGCTGGGCTGATCCCTTTTTCGGCCAAGATCTTGGCTGCGGCTGGCGACGGGGTTCCGGTGGCATAATTGGTGGTGGCGGTGGTGGTTTCCACTTTGGGCTGGACTGCTGGCTGCACTGCGGGCGTGGCCGCTTCCTCAGTGGGGAGGATTTCGCAGATCGGGTCGCCAATGGCTAGGGTGCGTTTCTCAATGGCCAGCAGGTGCAGGATGCCCGATACTTTGGCCGTTACCTCAAAAGTGGCTTTGTCCGACTCAATCTCGCAAATGGTTTCATCCATTTTCACAAAATCGCCTTCTTTTTTGAGCCACGAGGCCAACGTTACTTCCGAAATGGACTCGCCCACGGCGGGCACGGTCATCAGCACTTTTGCCCCAGTGGTGGCGGGTTTGCTCGGAGGTGCGGTGATGGTTGCAGGGGGCGTTTTCGGTTCGGGCGCCGGGGCAACGGTTTGAGGTACCGGTTCTTGGGCGCTGGCCACTTCCAACCGGCAGATGACGTCGCCAATGTTGAGGGTCGTGCCAGCCGGGTGGGCAATCCGCAAGATGCCCGAGGTTTCGGCCGGCAGTTCAAAAGTGGCCTTGTCCGACTCCAGCTCGCACAATATTTCATCGGTGCTTACCAAATCACCGTCGTGCTTGAGCCAAGCGGCAATCGTGACCTGCGTAACAGACTCGCCAACGGCAGGTACTTTCATTTCTATGGTCATAAATAAGAATTTGTCGTTTATAGAGTGATGAAAATGGCAAATTACAGGACTCGTTATTTATTTTTTACAAATCATAATAATCCGTATGGTTATGGGCCAATATGGAAAAACCTAACCGTATACTGCGTCTAAGCAGTTCCGTATTCCTGCGCGTGTTACTGACAAAGTTTGGTTCAAACCTCATGCAAATAACTGCTTTGAGATTGGAAAATAGGGCTTTGATGTCTAGTTGGTTACTTGTAAGGAAACGCACAAAGTCTTCTATTTGGGTAACCCCCCCAAAAAAAGCTTTCCATTTGGGATCTTCTTTACCTTCTGAGGTATCTGCCTGCCCGAGTTTTAGCTCCAACAACAAAAGTGTATGATCATCAAACAAAATGGCATCGGGCCTACCATCTTTGTGTGTTGGGCTGCTATGATCATACTTTTCTTGTCCGTAGCGAATCAAATCACCATCCACGCAAATATGGGCGACTTGCTTGCCCTGCCGGGTGTTTTTCACTTTGAAATGCAAGCTGGTTGGTTGGGCTGCCTCCATTTTGGTTTGGCGAATGGGATGATTGTCAGCATCCACTGTTTCAACCTCATGCACAAACAGTTCGGGCGCACCCAACTCGGTCACGTTAAAATGTGATGCGGTAAGCTTGGTTTTCAATTCGTTGACAAAATGGGTGCGCATGGGTGTTAATGAGCAAAGTGCAAATGGTATAAAAAACTGAAGTCGCTATTCAGCTCTTCCGTTACCCCGTCAAGGTAGTTGTCGCCAATCAGGCCAGTTTCGGGGTCGATAATCGAGGCACAGAAATGGCCATCAGCCCGGCCAAGGGAATAAGCCTGCACTTGCTCGCGCAATAGGTTAATTCTCGCATCCCCTGCATTGGGTAGCTGTTCGGTGCCAAAGTGGCTGCTAAGGTTTTCACTTGCAGCCGGGTCGTTTTCCTGCACAACTGAGTACATCAAAAGGTTATTCAGCACACTGATCAGGTAAGGGCTGTGGGTAGTGATCAAGAACTGGCTCCCGGTCAGGTTGGCCACCAGGGCGATCAACTCGATGAGCCTTTTTTGGGCCGAAGGATGCAAATGGGCCTCTGGCTCCTCGATAACCCTGTACGCCGATTGGGTATTGGCCAATCCGGTTTGACTTGTCCAGATGTATAACAAATCCTGAATAATACGCACCACTTCTTGCTGCCCCGAAGATGCCAAGTTTAAGGGTACACCTTGGTTAGAGTCAGTATCCACGATGATTTTTTCAGCCCCGTCCGAATTGTTGTATTCTCCCTTTAAGATATAACGGATATGCGCATAAATGAAGCGAGCAATTTCATTTGGTTGATCAAAAGTATACTGCTTAAAATAATCAATCAAAAACTTGGAATGAAGAATAAACGATCTCATTAATACCAAGTCGACCGATTTGGGCAATCCTTTGTCAACAGGCAGTGCACTAAGGAATTGGGCTTGGAACTGCTCGGGAAACGAAACTGTAATGTTGCGCCCGGCGGGAAAAAACATCGGCTGATAATTATCGTAAAAAAGGGTATTAACTTGGCTCGTTAATTCATTAAACAAACGAGTTCTTTCTCTTTCTGCTCTTATATAATCTGTCCCACTCGATTGGGATTGAGATGTTTGCCGGACTCTTGTGGCTAAAAGTCTTGTATTGTTTACAATCCCTCTAAAGTAATTTTCGGAAAAGGTAATTTGGAGAGAGGCCCTTTTAGTTAACCGCAAATACTTATTCCCATTGGCATTGGAGGCATCATAGTGATAGTAAAAAGTAATTTGGAAATTATCAGCCAGTTCGGCCGTAGAACCAAAATAAACCCTAAACTTGTCCTGTATTTCCCTTATAAATGTGGTTTGCAAATCAGCGATGTCCGTCCTAGGGTCAGCGATCAGGGTTGTCAAATCATCCTTCAATGATTTAAAAAAATAAATCAACTTGGCAAGGGTGCTTTTGCCAGTAGCTTGTTCGCCAATCAGAAATACCAGTTGCCTTATCTCAAGTTCGGCATAAGGGATTTGGCGAAAATTCTCAACAATAATTTTTTGCATACCTATTTTAAATATTAGCAAACCATCTGATAATTGCCTCTTGGCTACTATCCCCCGATCGAGAAATACCCACTCCCAAAAACGATGATGATCTTGGGAGTGGGAATATCAGTTACTCAAATACCCGTTTTATCAAATTATCTTGTTCCACCCCGTGCACTTTGTAGTAGCCAGTGGCTGGTGAAGCGGCTGGTCGGCGCGCAATCAGTTCGATGGTTTGCTCAAACTTGAAGGCAGCCAATGTGCGGAGCAGGTACGCCCAGTAGCCCATGTTTTCGGGTTCTTCCTGTGCCCAGTACAGTTTGGCCCCCTTGTACTTTTTCAGTAAAGCGGCCACTTGGTTCATGGGGAAGGGGTGCAATTGTTCCACCCGGATCAAAGCCACGTCCTTTCGTTTGTCCTCTTGTTGTTTTTTCAACAGGTCGTAGTATAATTTGCCGGTGCAAAGAATTACTTTCTTCACCTTGGAGTCGGGCTTGGCAAAATCGTCGCCGATGACCTCGCGAAAACTGCCTTGGGTAAATTCGTCCAGTTTGGAAACGACCTGTTCGTTGCGCAGCAGCGACTTGGGCGACATCACGACCAGTGGCTTGCGGAACGGCCAAGCCAACTGCCGCCGGATCAGGTGGAAGAAATTGGCCGGTGTGGAAATATTGGCCACGATCATGTTGAACTCGGCCGACAACTGCAAAAAGCGTTCGGGCCGGGCGCTGGAGTGTTCGGGCCCTTGACCTTCATAGCCGTGGGGTAGGAGCAGTACTACCCCGTTTTGGCGCTGCCATTTGGTTTCGCTGCAAGAAATAAACTG
This sequence comes from Cytophagales bacterium, assembly GCA_043754075.1. Classification (GTDB taxonomy): domain Bacteria; phylum Bacteroidota; class Bacteroidia; order Cytophagales; family Thermoflexibacteraceae; genus JALONO01. The sequence goes on from JAYUVL010000512.1 coordinate 8,563, forward strand.
GTCGATCATCACTTGGGCACCGTTGGCAAAATCACCAAACTGGGCTTCCCAAATCACCAAGGTTTGGGGATTGGCCATGGCGTAGCCAAATTCAAATCCCAGCACCCCGTATTCGGACAGGAGGGAATTGTAAATGTCAAATGGCCCTTGTCCCGCCGCAATGTGGGCCAGGGAAGAGTAGGGCTCGCTGGTCACGGAGTCGTTCAATACGGCGTGGCGGTGGCTGAAGGTGCCACGCTCCACATCTTGGCCCGACAAGCGGACGCGCTTGCCGTCGCGCAGGATGGAGCCGTAAGCCAGCAGTTCGGCACTGGCCCAGTTGAGTTCCTTATCCTCAAAAAACATCTTTTTCCGATCTTTGAGGAGCTTATCGATCTGTTTGAGAGGTTTGAATCCCTCGGGAATTTCGGTCAGGGCCTTAGCAATGGTGTGGATGGCGGCCAGATCCAGCCCAGTCTCGGGCGATTTATCGAAATCTGCCGGGGTAGATTTGCGCATCCCTTCCCATTCAGCCTCAAACTTCCGGTTTTGGTAGCCGAGTTCTTGTTGCTTTACTTGGTTGAGGCGGTCTTGGAGCAGGCTGCGGAATTCCAGATCCATGTTTTCGGCCAAGCTAGCATCCACATCACCGCGCTCGATGAGTTTTTTGTTATAAACTTCCCGGGGGTTGTTGTGTTTGGAAATCAGGTTGTAGAGCGTGGGCTGGGTGAACTTGGGCTCGTCGCTTTCGTTGTGGCCGTGGCGGCGGTAGCACACCATGTCCACATAAACATCGCGCTTGAATTTTTGCCGGAATTCAGTGGCCAGTTTGACCACGAAAACCACCGCCTCGGGATCATCCCCATTGACGTGGAACACGGGGGCGTCCACGATCTTGGCAATATCGGTGCAATACGTACTGGAACGGGCCTCGTCAAAATCGGTGGTGAAGCCCACTTGGTTGTTGATCACAAAGTGGATGGTGCCCCCGGTGTGGTAGCCGTCCAAGTTTGCCATCTGGGCCACTTCATAGACAATGCCCTGCCCGGCCAGGGCGGCGTCGCCGTGGATCAGGATGGGGAGCACTTTGGTGTTGTCGCCCCCTTCCAGGTCGATCAGGGCGCGGCAGAAGCCTTCCACCACCGGATTGACGGCCTCCAGGTGCGATGGGTTGGGGGCCAGTTGGAGCCGGACGGTCTTGCCGGGCACAATCTCCATTTCGGACGTGTAGCCCATGTGGTATTTCACGTCGCCATCGCCCATGGTGCTCACTTCCAAGGGCACGCGTCCTTCAAATTCGTTGAATACTTGCTCGTAAGTTTTGCCAATGGTGTTGGTCAGCACGTTGAGGCGGCCCCGGTGGGCCATCCCGATCATGACTTCTTCCACTCCCAGTTCGGCCCCGCGCCGGATGATGGCATCCAGGGCGGGAATAGTGGACTCGCCGCCCTCGAGCGAAAAGCGCTTTTGGCCCAAATATTTGGTGTGGAGAAAATTTTCAAACACGACTGCTTCGTTGAGCTTGAACAGGATGCGTTTTTTTTCCTCGATGGTGGGCACAAAACTCGGGTATTCGGTCTCAATCTTATACTTCAACCAATCGTACAGCTCAGGCTCACGCACTTGGGTAAACTCAAAGCCGATGCTTTTGAGGTAGATTTTTTCCAGCCGGGCAATGATGTCGCGCAATTTGGCCGTGCCCAGGCCCAAGGCCCGCCCAGCCACAAAGGCCGTGTCCAAGTCCGATTCGGTCAATTTAAAATCGGGGAGATCCAACAGTGCCTTGCGATCGCGCCGCTCGCGCACGGGATTGGTCTTGGATTTCAAGTGCCCGCGCGATCGGTAAGCTTGGATCAGGTTGCGCACCCGCAATTCCTTGGCCGACATCAAATCTCCATCCGTCACGGTGGCCGTTTGGGGCGACACCAACGCGGCATTTGGGCCTTGCCCGCTGCCATTGGCTGGGTCGGCTTCCTCCGGCTCGGCATGGAGGAGCGAAAACTCAAACCCAGCAAAAAACTGTTGCCACGAGGGGTCAACAGATGCGGGATCGGCTTTGAATGATTGGTAGAATGCCTCAATGACCGATACATCGGCATTGGCTATATACGAATAGTTATCCATAAGCAAATGAGACCGAAATAGTGCTCGTTATCCAAAAGTATGCAAAGGTAGGTGCTTTTGATAAATATACAAATTGCGAATTCGCATAAACAAATGTATCTTTTAATCAATTAGTTAGAAGGTTGAAAAACTTATCAAAATGCTTAGCACCCTGTTTGGTCCATTGCCGGTTGCCAAACAACCAGGCCGGAAACCCCGAATGGGCAATTGCCGGCCTGGTTGACGCATCAAGTGGGCCTAGCCGACTGGGGGAGCAGGCCGCAACACTCGGTCGGTCATGGCTTGGGCCAGCACGGCCAGTCCTTCCGGCGAATTGAAATAGCTCAGGTGGTCGCAGGGGACATCATAAAATTGCACATTGGGGTTGTGCAAAATGTTCTTCATGCTCACCTCGCTCACCGCCAAATCGTTGACCCCGTGATAAAGCCATTGCAACCCGATATCGGTCACTCCTTTGAGTTTGTCAAAGAGGGTTTTCATGGTCTTTTCCGGGATCTTGCTGGTGTTGCCCGCAATGACCGTGTAGGGAATCCCCGGATCAACGGCTCCTTCGTTGAGTTGGGTCAAGAATTCGGAGCCGGGCTTGATCTGGGCCAAGGCCACTCCGGTCACCTGCATGGCTTGGTTCCACAGTAGCACGGCCGGGCCCAGCCCCCAAATGGCAAACGAAACTTTGCTCAACACCGTGGTCACGGCGATGGAGACCCATTCCTTCACATTGGCAACGGGCGAGCCCGCATTGGGGGTGCCTGTCATTAGCAAGTGGCTCACCACGGCATTGCCGCCCAGTTTCTCGATAAAGTAGCGGGCGATCAACCCCCCCACGCTATGGGCGATCACGTCCACGGTTTTGCCATGGCCGGGGCTCAGGCCGACGGCAGCCAAGCGCGATTGCAGTAGGGTGGCATTCTGCTCGTGGGTGGTGTTCAAGTTTTCGTAGTCAAAGGTCAGCACGACATCATAGTGGGCTTGCAGCAATTTGATCACCCCCGCCTCCTCAATTTTGGCCCGTTGGAAGCTTTTGGTCATCTCTTTGGTATCGCCCAGCAGGCCATGGATCAGCAGCGCAATCCGCTGGGTTTCAGGTTTGGCAATATTGGCTTTGATCTCCCCGGCCGCCTTTTTGTATTCCACCCGGAAGTCCTCTTTTTCGGGCACGGCTTGGGCTTGGGCCAAAATGGGGTACTCGAAGGACATCCCGATTTTTTCATAGACAAACTTCTGGAACAGGATCTTGATCGAGCCGCCCAAACTCCGGGTTCCGGCCGGGGTGGGTTCGGGCAGGTCCTCAATGTGGATTTCGTATCCGCCCCCGGCCAGTTTGACCGTGCCCCCGACTTGGTAGAAAAATTCACCGTCGGTGGCCATGGGGATAATGACCTCATTTTCGCCCAGTTCTTGGCTCATTTCCAGTATGAGCGGCTGTTGGTGGTTTACCAACGAGCGATCAGCCACATCGGAGAGTTCCAAGATGCTCAGGCCGGGGTCATTGGCATGGCCTTCGGTAAATTTGACCGGGGTAATGGCCCCCGGGGCTGCTTCGTCCAGCACGGGGGGCACCATTGCCGAGCCGCCATTTACGTCGCGAGTGGCTTGGGTGGTGCTGATCAGCCCCACTTTTACTTGATCCAGGCCAACGTGGCCCTGGATTTTCAGGCTAGTGCCGGGCAGTTGGGTACTTTGCCCAGCCACCAGCTCCACCGAGTCGGGCGGCCGCACCACCGTCACCAGTAATTCATACGTGGCCCAATCCACCGTATCCTCTTCGTCGTCGCCTTTTCCCATGCCACGGGTAGTGGATCCTTCCTCGGTGGGCGGGGGCAGCCCCAATTGGTTGTAGGCTTTGGAATTAAACTCGTTGGTGCTGTAAATGAGCTTGAGCACAAAAGTCTCTTCCAGCACCCCGGCCTTGGCCAAGCGATCATCCACGCTGAAAGTAAAGGTTTTTTTGTCATCGGCCCAGCCTTCGCCGCCGGCCGGGACTAGCTGGGCGGGGAAATACTCATCCGCAATCCCATAATCGGATCCCATGTAGAGCATGGCGCAGTAAAGCTCGCGCCCGTGGGTGTTGTTCACCCGCAACAGGCACTTGGGGGCTTTCCACTTGCCGTTTTCCTGTTTGTAGGTCAGGGTGATGCCGTTGGTGGCCGACATGGGTTGATCAGCCACCCGAATGGCCACCCGTTTTTGGGATTCCAGCACTTCGTACATTTCCAGTTTTACCGGGTTGTCCTTGAAGGAGGTGTCGGGGTTGGAGATGGCCAAGGTCTGCTCCCATTTGGCAATAGTGGCCAGATCGCCCAGAATACCAGCGGCACTGATGTAGTCATAGGGCGCAATGGGCTGGGCCAGTGGCCGGTGGTCGATCATGGTTTTGACCATGTACTTCCCCTGCTCGGCCACTAGGCGGTACTTGGCCTCGGCGCGGTCGGTGGTAAAGGCAAAATAGGGGGATTGGGTGGATTGGTCTTTGTATGTATGGTGGACGAAGGCCAGCCCGGCCTCGTCGCCCTCGGCAATAAACAAGATGGGTGCAATGCCGATCTTTTCCACCTTGGCTTTATAAACCACCGTTTGATCATTGGGCAAATTTTGCAGTTGCACCAAGCTTTTTTCGGGCAACACCGCCACCACTTTGGCCTTGCCAATCGCGTTGCCGAAAGATTTCAGATCATCGGCCGTGGCATCTTCTGAGTAGAGGGCCAGCACAGTGGCCTGTGCCTGGTTGGCTTTCGGGATGCCGTGGACTCCGCCCGCATTGAGCGTCCATTGGCCTTGCTGGAACTGGACGGTAAAATGGTCCTGCTTGGCCACTACCGCCCCGCCCAAGAACGTTTGCTTGGTGCTGGTGTTGAGGGCCAGCCCATGAGAGCCCTGGGCAAACTCCAACTGGGGGTGCTGCTCGCGCACAGCGCTCATTACTTTGGCACTGGCCCTGCTCATCAGATCCTCGTAGGTGAGCGCGCCCTTGGCCGTACTCAACGTATCGATCAGAGCGAAATTGAACGCGCCGCGCTGTTGGCCACCAAAGATGGTTTCTTTGGCATATTCCCGGCTTTGGGCCGCTGCCAACAAAATATGGTTGCCGCTGGGCACTTGGAGTTGGCCGTTGATCAGTTCGAACGATTCGGCGCCGGTGTACTGCTGCCAACTGCGCCCCCGCTCTGATACCGGGATCTGCCGGGTAAGAATGTTCAATTCCGCGTCATCGCCCGCTGCCCGGGTGCCCGAGCCCGAGTGGCAACAGTCCATTACGGCCACCAAATGAGGGTTTTTCTTGCTCACTTCCCAGATCAGGTAGCTCAGTTCCTTGTCCACCAGATCGCCATTGCCCCCACCGCCGGGCAAGCGGCTGTCCACGCACACGATGGATTCGCAGAGCCGATCCGGTTCAAGGTGCCAAAGTTCGGGCGGTGCTGGCTCTTGGGCCCCGTGCCCGCTGAAATAAAACAGGGCCACGTCATTTTCGGTGGCTTGGGCCAAGTGTTGCAGAAAACCGTCCCGAATATTGTCCCGAGTGGCCTCGCCGTCCAATAACTTTTT
>JAYUVL010000513.1:0-6768 GCA_043754075.1 Cytophagales bacterium
AATGGCCATTTTACCTTTGGCCAGTTTCAGGTCCCTGATCACATGGCGGCCAACTTGTTCAGGTCAAAGCGCTCGAAGATTTGTTTGACAAACTCCAAATCGGTCTGTTCGTTGGCCTCGATGGTGATCAAAAAACGATCGGTGATAACGGCGTTCAGACCTGCAACCTTGGTGGTTTTTCTTAGCATTTGCGAACCCTTAATGTCTGCACTTTTGGTAAAGCCCACTAGCTTTTCTTCATCTGATTCGGAAGAGATAGTGGCCGCCAAGGTGTAAGACATTAAGGCCGTCGACCCCAGCCCCGCAGTTGAGTTGAAGTCCGTCAGGCTGATTTCCACATACTTGTCCCCGTTGACGTAGCGCTGTTTGGTGTTGGACATCCCAAAACCCATGTTGCTGCTGGTTTCGCCCTTGGGTCCGCCCTCGGGCTCATAGCCGCTCACGCTGGGCAAATATTTGGCCAAGTCGGTGTAATTGATGGCTACAGTGTCACCGCGCTCGCGACGGGCCTTGACCCGACCATCGTTCATCTTGCCGGCCTCTTCCAAGCCTTTGGCCATTTCACCCAATTTGCCGATGCCGTCCATCACCCCATCCACGTTCTGAGCCTCCTCAATTTTGGCTTCTTCGGCTTTCTCCCCCCCACCGCAGGCAACTAGCAAACCAGTGAGGGCGATTGCTAATGATAATTTGAAAAATGAGTCCATAACTTCCTAATTTTTTAGTAAAATGAATCTAATGGATAAAGATACGGTTTTTATCAATGAAAGGATAATTTGGCCACTGTTACATCTCTGCCAAGGTGTGGATTTAGGGCCACCCTCCACTAATTTTGCGGGGATTTAAATGCAATGAATTGCCACGGGCGTTTGCACAAATGTTCCACTTCTATTAAGTTTGTACGGCCCAAGGTGCCTAGCCAGCCCTGGAAGAACGAACATTTATTTAGATTGGTATCATCCCCAATAACAAAGTCCATGAAAATAGTCAATTTTCTTTGTGTTACAACCAGTGTACTGGCATTAGCGGCTTGCGATGGCCCATCCACCCAACAGGCAGCCACCCAAACCGCCGACTCCACCCAGCAAGCTGTGTCCGAACCGACCAACACCCTCACCGAAGCCGAGCAAAAGGAAGGCTGGGTCTTGCTTTTCGATGGCCAATCGATGGCCCAATGGCGCGGGGCGTATCTTGATTCGCTCCCGGCCAAAGGCTGGCACGTGGCCAACGGTGAGATCATTGTAAATGAATCTGGCGGGGCCGAGTCCACCCACGGCGGGGACATCGTGACCAAAGAAATGTATGACCAGTTTGAATTTGAGGCCGATTTTATGCTTACCGACAGTGCCAATAGTGGGATCAAATACTTTGTGGTGGAGCACCAGCCCAAGCCTGCTGGTTCAGCCTTCGGTTTGGAGTTTCAGGTATTGGACGACGACAAACACCCCGATGCCAAAAAGGGGAGCAATGGCAACCGGACCGTGGGGTCGCTCTATGATCTGATCCCGGCCCAAGACAAAACAGTCAAGCCGATTGGCCAATGGAACCATGCCCGGATCGTGGTCAATGGCAAGCAAGTGGAGCATTGGCTCAACGGCCGCAAAGTGGTGAAATACGAACGCGGCAGCGAGGCTTTCCGCCAAGCAGTGGCCCAGAGCAAATATGCCGCCCCCAATTACAACCTGCACGGCCGCTTTGGCGAAGCGGCCCAAGGCCACTTATTGTTACAGGATCATGGGGATGAAGTGCATTATCGTAACCTGAAAATCAGGCGGTTGGCTCAGGGCAAATAGCACTTTCGATAAAGGCACGGAAATTGTTATTTTTCCGATATTAGCAAGGCACTGACATCATGGCAACTACTACTTTTCCGATCCCTACGGGCAAGCTCATTCTATTCGTTTCATTTTTTTTCATCGTCTTTGGTGCTCAAGCACAAGGCACGGCCAAAGCAACTGGGGCAAATGCCAGTGATTGGATCCACGATCCATTGAAAGTCCCCGACGTGTGGAAGTCCCTGATGAAAAACCCCATTGACTCCTCCCTTTGGATCGAGTATTATGGCAAGAATTGGGATAAAATGGGAATCAAGGATTACGAAAAAATCAACCATTGGAAGCAGCAGTTGATGCTCCGCCAGCTGATGTCCAACGAAGATTTGATCGGGTTTGTGATCCGGCCCGAATATCGTTCCGCCGACTTCTTTATTGATGAGATGGCTTTTGTGGAATTTCGCGACGCGATCAAGAATGCCAAAGATGCGGCCAAAGCCAAGGGGGGCAAGCGCCCTGTGGTGATCCGGGCACAAATCGCGGGCATGGAAGCCTTGATTCTGAGTGAAAACGACGAATTGCAGCGGCTCAAGACCAATCCCAGGGCCAATTTTGAGATGATTGAAAACATTTATGCCGAGATCTTTACCGAGTTCAAGGTCCAATACCTGTATTATCACCAAAAGCACTCGGATAAAAAATACCCCATCATCAAGTGGATCGAGGAAAAAGAGACCGACCTGCGGGCCATCAAGATGAAACAAGTGGACGAGCTGCGGCAAAAATACCAGAACTAATAAGGGCCTCCATCCAAAAAATCGGGCAGACAGCACAAACTGTTCTGCCCGATTTTTTTGGTTCAGGGCCACCTCACTGACCCACCCAGCCCAAAAATGACTAAAATCACCTTATTTACTGCGCCAAGTCATCGAATAATCTACAACAAATGAGGAACTTTGAAGAAATCTAACCTGAATCTTATGAGCAAATTACTTGTGCCGATCGACTTCTCCGAGTGTTCCCTCAATGCGCTGGATTTTGCCATTGCGATAGCAAAAAAAACCGGGGCGGAAGTGATGCTCTATCATGGCTACCATGTAATAGTTGACACCGATTACGCCCCAGTCGCCATCGGGTACGTCGGAATGCAGTTGGAGCAACAGCAAGAATTATGGGAAAACCGAATGGCTGAACTACGTCAAGATTTGGCCAAACAGGTTTATGACAGTGGGCAACCCTTGAAAATACACCAAGTAGTAAAAATGGGAATGGTGGTGGATGATCTGGCCGATATGACCGACACCGATGAATATGAAATGGTGATCATGGGAACCAACGGGGCCAGTGGAATTGAGAAATTTTTGTTCGGTTCGGTCACATCGGCGGTGTCCAATCAAGTTAAAGTGCCTGTTTTGGCCGTGCCCAAGGGAGTCCAGTACAAAGGTTTTGAGCATATGGTGTATGGAATCAACTTTGACGAGCAAGATATAAAAGTGATTGATGGTCTAATTGATTTTGCCAACAATTTTGATTCTAAGATCACTTGCTTGCACATCAATACTGATACCGACAACTTCACCAATGACAAAGTAGAGCTTGAGGTGCTGCGCGAAACTTATTGGTTTACCCCAGTGGATCGCTTGGATTTTGCCCTGCGACGTGATGCAAGCGTACAAAAGGGACTGGAGCATTACTTGCAGGAACATGGCACTGATTTATTGGTCGTACTTCATCAAAACCGAAGTTTCTTGGAACGAATTTTTGAACGCAGTATAAGCAAGGGCCTAACCTTCCACTCTGAAGTTCCTCTGCTGATCCTAAAAAAATAATTGGCCAAATACCCCAATAAATTGGGTTAAAATTGCCAAGCAGTTGAAATAGCAACACCTGAAACCCGGGCTAAAAGAATTTGGCCCGGGTTTCAGGTGTTCGGCCATTATTGAAATATGGGCCCTTCGACTGGCAAATGTTGGGATTTCTTGAATAGTTTCACTACTTTTGGTATAAGTTGAACAAATAAACGCATCACCTGTACTATTATGAAACTGGTATCACCTAGGTGCAAGAATTGCAAATCAAAAGACGATTCACTTTTTAGCGTGTGCCAAACATCTGAGATTGAACAGGTAAACTCCAGCAAGACGGCCAACTTATACAAGAAGGGCCAATATATTTTTTACGAATATGCACCTCCCATTGGCTTGTTCTGCATCAGTTCGGGAGCAGTAAAATTGAGCAAGTCGGGCAGCAATGGCAAAGAGCAGATTTTGCGGATTGCCCGGGCAGGCGATTTCCTCGGCTATCGGTCCTTAATCTCCAAATCCCGCTACACCCACTCAGCCGTCGCGATTGAAGATGCCACCATTTGCCTCCTCCCCAAGTCAGATTTTTTTGCCCTGATTCGGAACAACAACCAGTTTTACGATTCACTTATACAAACTATTTGTAAGGAATCTGATGAATTAGAAAATAAAATAGGCGACATTGCCTATAAGCCAGTACGGGGCCGCATTGCCGAAGCGTTGATGCTATTGTCTGGCGCTTGCAATGACGGCGACTATATTACCCTCACCCGGGAGGATCTGGCCAGCTATGTGGGCACTGTCAAAGAAACTGCTATCCGTGTTGTTTCTGAACTCAGAGAAGAAAAAATAATTGAAATTGACAAACGGAGGATCCGGATCCTCAACGCCGAAAAACTGTTGGCGGTATGCCATTTGTATGATTAAGTTATATTCTAGGGCTGGTAGGAGTATGCCCTCAAACAAAAAGCCTTTGGCATAATTGCCAAAGGCTTTTTGGCTAGCAAACCAACTAATTTACTTGGAACCGCGATTGAGAATAAAATCTACCCGGGCCAATTTCTTTTGGGCCAGCACAAAATCGGTTGATTCTTTGAAATCGGTGGTAATGGTGCGATAAGCCAAGGCGGCATTCGCAAAGTCTTTCTTAAGTTCGTAAGCCAATCCCAATTTGAATAGATAAGTGGGCGTAAACGACTCATTGGGATGATGCTCAGCCGCTTTTTTGTAATAAACGATCGCTTCATCCAAGTTGTTCTTTTCCATGTGCGCATCACCAATCAGGCTGTAGGCCCGTGCTTGGATCAACAAATCATCGGCTGAAAAATCTTTGAGGTAGCTGATGGCCTCATCATATTTGCCTTCTTCCAACTTGCTCACTCCGAGGTAGAAATTCGCGAGTTTGGCTCCTTTGGTACCGCTGTATTGCTTGGCTATTTTCTCAAAGCCAATCGTGTTGATGCCATTGTCACCCTTTACTGCTTTGCCAAGTGAATCTTTCTCAAAATAGAAGGTTGCCGGAAAAAGTTCGGCCTGTGCTTTCTTGTTTTGCTCAGCTTGGTTCCACTGATAGTACATCAAACCGCCAATTATCGCCACGATACCAACCCCGATGCCAATAATCAAATTTCGGTTTTGCTTCGCAAACTGCTCGGTTTTGGTGAGTTGATCTTGTAAGGCTTCAGGGTTTTCAAATAGCTCCTCAATGCCCGTTGTATCTTTTGCCATTTTATTAAATTGTCAATTTTTGGAGGGCAAAGTTAAACAACAAATTGAATTATGGAACAGTTTGCCCCAGAAAACTCAATGGTTAATGCACAAATGAAGCAAAACTTTAGCTAAATTTAACTTTCTACCTTGGTAATCAGCCCTATCAAGCGGGGTTGAAGGTTGAGCAGCGGCAGCTCGATAAAAAAGGACGTGCCCAAACCATCTTCGGTCTCAAACCAGATCCGCCCCCCGGCGTGCTCGATACCGCGTTTGGCCAAGGCCAGTCCGATACCCGAGCCAGTATATTTGGTGCTAAAGTTGGGCAGGAACACTTTGTGGCGAATGCTTTCGGCGATGCCGGTACCGTTGTCGGAGACTTCGATCCGCACTTTGTCGGTCCCCAACCGTTGCAGGGACACCCGAATATGGGGCGTGCGGTCGTTGGGCACTGCTTGGATACCGTTGATGATCAGGTTGGTCAAAATGCGCGCGGTGAGGGCTTTGTCGCCATTGACATAAAATTTGCCCGTTTCCTCGATCTCCAGATTTACTTTTGCGTGTTCATCACTGGTGTAGAGCAGCACCGTTTGGCGGAGCACTTCGGTTATTTCAAATTCTTCGTTTTGGGGGATGGGCATTTTGGCAAAAGCCGAGAACGACGTGGCGATATCGCTCAAAATCTCGACTTGGTTGAGTAGGATCCCAATGGACTTATGGATCTTGGGGTTTTCATCGCTGAGCACACGCTGAATGTGCTGCATGGTCAGTTTCATGGGCGTGAGGGGGTTTTTGATCTCATGGGCCACTTGCTGGGCCATTTCACGCCAGGCCGATTCCTTTTCACTACGGGCCAAGGCATCCTTGCTGGCCTCGAGTTGGATCAACATTTTGTTGTACGCATTGACCAACAGGCCTATCTCATCGTCGGACGGGTAGGCAATGGGCTCATTTTGTTTGCTCAAAGTGAGCCGTCCAATTTTTTGGGTGATCATGCGCAACGGTTCGGTCAAAATCCGCGAGGCCAGATAAGTGAGGCCCAGCAGGCCGATGAAGATGAAGGTGAACACGTTGAGGATGGTGCAGAGCACACTGATGATCTGCCGCTCGCTGTTCCGTTGGGCTTCAAAAAACGGGATGCCAATGATCCCGTTTACTTCGCCTGTACCGGGGGAGCGAATGCCAATATATACTGAATTGTATTTGAGATTGCCCACTTCCTCGTTCATCATTTTTTTATTGTGGTTTTGCTCCATGATCTCGGCGTACGCTTGGGCATTGATCAACGAACTGACCAAGCCATTGTCAAAAATGGCAGGTTGGGTGGAATAGAGCAATCGTCCAGATTTATTGTATAAATTTACATCAACTTGGGTCAGGTTGCCGATCTTTTGCAAAGTTTCTCCAATCAGCTCATCCGGGGCCAGATGGGTAATAAAATGTTCCAGATCCTCCACTACACTGGGATTGGTGCTGATCGCTTCGGC
>JAYUVL010000514.1:0-4246 GCA_043754075.1 Cytophagales bacterium
TGATTTTTAACACTTACGCTATTTAACTTTGCGCGTCAACAAAAGGTAAAGTGTGCAGTTGAAATGGTATTTTGTTGTCTTACACGTTCCCAAATTTAGATCAGGTTATGAATATACGCACTATAAACTCAAATCGATACAGCAAAATGTCAAAGTCTGCAGTTTCTACCGTTGTTTGGGCGATTATCTGGTGCTGTTTACTTGTTGCCAGCCCCGGGTTTGCACAAGATGGAGATGGTGACGGGGCGGCCCAGCCCGACGGGACAGCCCAACCTGTCCCGTCAACCGGAGGTTTGTCAACCGATCAGGCTGTTATTGATGCAGGTAAGGTAGCATTTATGGCCAATTGCAAGCAATGCCATGCGGTAAATGAACAGGTGGTTGGCCCTGCATTGGCCAAAGTGTATGAGCGCCGGGACCTGAAATGGTTGGTTGGTTTCATCAAATACCCCCAAAAAGTGATTGATAGTGGAGATCCTTATGCCCAAGCACTCTATAAAAAGTACAACCAATATATGCCCAATCACGATTTCTTGAAAGACGAAGAGATCTTGGCGATTTTGTCTTGGGTGAAAAAAGAGACGGACTCCCCAGAAGTGGCGGTCACTAATACTGGTGGTGGCGATGGTGCTACTCCAGCGGCCTCCGGTGGCGAGGGCAATTCAAGTGTACTTACTGCTGTGGTCGTTGCATTGTCGGGCTTGTTGGTTGTGGTGCTGGCGGTACTCGCATTGCTGGGTTCAGTTCTGGCCAAGTACTTGCAGAAGGACAATGACAAGTTGTCGGAGGAAGATGGGGAGATCCTCAACCAAAAAATTCATTGGGGGGCGGTGTTCCAGAGTTCGGCATTTATTGGAATTGTATCTTTTGTGTTCGTAGCGCTGGTACTCAAGGCCACGCTGGAAGGTTTGTTGAGTGTTGGGGTTCAGCAAGGTTATGCCCCCACCCAGCCGATTCCCTTTTCGCACAAGTTGCATGCCGGCCAATATGAAATTGATTGTAAATATTGCCATACTGGAGTAGAAAAAGGCAAATCGGCCAATATTCCGTCGGCCAACATTTGTATGAATTGCCACAATGCCATTAAGACCACTTCGCCTAACATGCAGATGATCTACACGGCCATTGAGAAGGACGAGCCAATCCAGTGGGTGCGGGTTCACAACCTGCCTGACTTGGCCTACTTCAACCACCAACAGCACGTCAAGGTGGCGGGCCTAGCGTGTGAGAATTGCCATGGAGACATCAAAGAAATGGAAGTGGTACAACAAGCGTCCTTACTCACTATGGGCTGGTGTATCGATTGCCACCGCAAGACCGACGTAAATGCCAAAGGCAATACTTATTATGACAACATGGTTGAATTGCACAATAAGAGCTCAAAAGAGCCCTTGAAAGTTGAGGATATCGGTGGTTTGGAATGTTCCAAGTGCCACTATTAAATTGGCTTGAGACACTAAATGGCAATTCATTTTTTGATATTACGAAATTTCTAACCCACAATGGACGAAAATAAGAAGGTATATTGGAAAGGTATTGAGGAACTCACGAATGAGCCCGAGTTTGTCAAGTATGCAGACAAGGAATTTCCCGACCATTTGCCCATTAACGATAGCTATGGCCAAAACCCCGACGCCAATCACGACGGGCCCACGCGCCGCGACTTCTTAAAAGTAATGGGCTTTAGTGTAGCCGCAGTTTCACTTGCTGCCTGCGAGGCCCCCATCAAAAAAGCAGTTCCCTGGCTTAATAAGCCCGAGTCCATTGATCCCAGTATTGCCAATTATTATGCCTCCACCTATTTGGAAGGCAGTGAGTACTGCTCTGTTGTGGTAAAAACCCGCGAGGGCCGCCCCGTCTTCATTGAAGGCAACAGTTTCTCCGGCGTGAGCATGGGTGGGGTCAATTCTTTGGCCACTGCCTCAGTAATGGGCCTATATGACATTGACAAGGCGACTTATCCCTCGATAAAGGGCAAACAAGCTACTTGGGAGGCTATCGACAAAGATGTGATTGCCAAGTTGGCCCAAATTTCTCAAAGTGGCGGGCAGATCCGGTTGGTGAGCAACACAGTGATGAGCCCTTCTACCCTGTCGGTAATCAAGGATTTTGTGGTCAAATATCCGGGCAGCCTCCACGTGGTTTACGACCAAGTGTCGGCTTATGGTATTACCCAAGCCCATAAGTTGAAGTTTGGCAGTCCCTTTGTTCCGGCTTATGATTTTAGCAAAGCCAGCGTGATTGCAAGTTTCGGAGCTGATTTCTTGGGTACTTGGATCTCACCAATCGAGTATGCCAAGCAATTCCAATCTACTCGCAAAATCGGCAAGGACAAGAAAAGCATGTCCCGGCTTTTTGTTTTTGAAAGTTTGATGTCCATCACTGGGGCCAGTGCTGACTACCGCACACCCTTGAAGCCCTCACAGGAAGGGCTGGCCGTGGCCAGCATTTATAATTACTTGGCTCAGAAAGAAGGCAAGCCCACTGTCAGTGTGACTGGGGTCAAAGTGCCATTTTTGGACAAGTGTGCTCAGCAATTGTACGAAAATAAAGGTAAGGCGTTGGTAGTGTCTGGCTCCAACGACATAAACGTACAGTTATTGGTGCTAGCCATCAATGAGATGTTGGGGGCTTATGGCACCACGATTAACTTGGAGGCACCCTCTTTCCAAAAGATGGGCGATGATGCTCAAATGGCCGCCCTGATTCAAGATGTGGTCAACGGAAAAGTAGGTGCCCTTATTTTCTACAATTGCAACCCAGTCTATGATCACCCCTTAGGCGCCACTTTGGCGGCCAGTGTGGCAAAGGCCCAGTTGTCGGTCGCGATTGCGGATCGGATGCACGAGACTTCCAGTTTGTGCACTTACCACTGCCCAGATACCCATTATTTGGAGGCTTGGAACGATGCTGAACCCAAGAAAGGGTATTTTAGCTTGGGCCAGCCGACCATCGGTAAAATTTTTGACACCCGCCAAGCCCAGCAATCTTTCTTGACTTGGGCTGGTGCTTCCACCCAGTATTACGACTATATCCGGGAATTTTGGAAAAACCGTTTGATGTCCTTGCAAGATAAAGAGACTGAATTTGAAGCCTTTTGGAACCGTAGTTTGCACAATGGTGTGTTTGAACCAGTGTTATCCGGAACCTATAAGTCAATTCTCGAGAACGGGGCAATTGTGGAGCCTGTCAACTTTGATCCGGCGGCCATTGCTGGCGAAATCAGCAAAGCG
Source organism: Cytophagales bacterium (assembly GCA_043754075.1). Classification (GTDB taxonomy): domain Bacteria; phylum Bacteroidota; class Bacteroidia; order Cytophagales; family Thermoflexibacteraceae; genus JALONO01. Next base: position 3,234 of record JAYUVL010000514.1, read on the forward strand.
TACAAAGCGGATAGCAAGAATTTAGAACTAATAGTTTACCAAAAAGTAGCCATTGGTACTGGCGCTCAGTCCAACAACCCATATTTGCACGAGACTCCAGATCCCGTTTCTAAAATTTGTTGGGGGAATTACGTGACCGTATCAATGGCCACGGCTACCGAGCTCGGCTTCAAGCAAGAAGAGGTAAATGTATCTTCGGCCAAAGTAAAAGTTGGCAATCAAGAGTTTGAGTTGCCCGTTCTGATCCAGCCTGGGCAAGCGCAGGGTACCATTGGAATTGCACTCGGGTTTGGACGTGATCCAAAAGTGGGCAAAGTGGCTGCCGAAGCTGGTGGTATAAACACTTATCCATTTGCCCAGGTAAATGGTTCGGTGCGCTATTCCCGAACCGAGGGAGTAAGCATTACCAATGCGGGAGTAAAAGCCAAGTTGCCCCAGACCCAAACCCACCAGACTTTCTTGGGTCGCGAGAGCATTATCCAAGAGTCCGTGTTGGCCAGCTACCAAAAAGATGAAAAAGCGGGTCGATTCTTTCCCAAGATCTCGACATATTCGGGCCCCAGAGACCCCCGGGACATTTCTTTGTGGGATTTGAAAAGCGACGGATACGGGCACAAGGAGGAGAAGCCTCAGTCAGACTATGAAAAGCAGCTTTGGCTCAACCGGAGCGAAACTAAGGGGGCGGACAGTTTTGACTATGTGAACCACCACTGGGGAATGGCCATTGACCTGAACTCCTGCACCGGATGCTCGGCCTGTGTTACTGCTTGTCACTTGGAGAACAACGTGCCAATTGTTGGCAAAAAAGAAGTGATCAACCGCCGCGAAATGCACTGGATCAGAATTGACCGGTACTATAGCTCCGACGGCGCGCCCCGCGACTATGATGCGCTTATGATCGCTTCCGATAATCCAGAAGTGGTATTTCAGCCCATGATGTGCCAGCATTGCAATAATGCGCCCTGCGAGACGGTATGTCCTGTGGCAGCTACCACCCACAGTTCGGAGGGTGT
>JAYUVL010000515.1:0-2291 GCA_043754075.1 Cytophagales bacterium
CAGGGACCTCTCCATTGCCCGTGCGACCTGGCCCCCTTCGCCTGCTCTCATTGGGAGTAGCGCATTGTTTGCCCATCCGTAGTTGGGCAATTTTTGCTACCTTCTTCGCCGGGACAGATATTTGAACTAACTTAGTGGAGGCAGCACCGTGAGTGACGCAGATCCAACGGTGAGCTGCCCTCCCCGAGCCTGTTCGGCTTAGCCTTGATTGCGCCACGGTCGGGCCGCTATGCACCATCAGGCGGGTGATGGCTCATCCAATGGTGGAAATTTTATACATGGCAGTTTTATACAGTGTCTCGTTTTTTTAATAACCGAATGATTGAACAGTTAAAAACACAACTCATTAATCATTAAAATCGCTCAATTCATTTTAGACTTGGTTCTGTTGAGCCATTGCACCCGTTTTACCTGTAATCGAAGGAGCCATTTATGATCCGTCCGGCCCATTTGTTCCCTTGGCTGCTCTCGCTTGTGCTAGGGTTTGGGCTGCTGTTGGCCCTGCGTTCACCCACCGGTGCCCCAGCGGCGGAACTTCCGGCCCAAATAACCAAATCGGTTTCTCTCATTGAAAAAATTGAGGCGGTGGGCAAACTTGAATTGGTCAAGTACCAGATCAAAGATGTGGTGGAAGTGACTAAACCCAGCGGATCGGCCTACATTCCCGATGCCAAAGTGCTGCTGGTAGTCAGTGGTGAAGCCGTTGGCTGCCTCGACTTGACCAAAATGCAAGCCTCCCACGTGCGCGAAGGGAGCGACTCGGTGGTGGTGGAACTGCCCGCGCCCGAGCTGTGCTACTATAAAATTGACCATGCCAATTCCAAGGTGTACGACACTAAGTTTACCCTGCTCAACGGTGAGGCTGGGCTGGTGGACGAGGCCTATCGCAAGGCGGAACAACAGATCAAAGCCTCGGCCGAATCGTTTCATATTTTGGAACAGACCAAGATCAACGCTCAATTAGTATTGCGGCCAATGCTAGAACAGTTGACCGACAAAAAAGTCATTTTGGTGTTCTTGCCTTCCCCAGCCACGGTTGGGCCGGTAAAGTGAGCCTTTGGGGAGGCAAAAAACCGACAAAGTGATTTGGGCGATTACCGCAGGGGCCTCCTGATTTTTTATGGAAGTTGGTTCCCGGGTAGTGGAAATCCCCAAAGTTTTATACCTTGCCACTGATCGATAACTTGTCTATTGCAACGGAATGGGGTTGAAAAGGAGCCTCACTACAAATGGCGGATGCTGTCATTTCGCGAAGCATAAGCATCAAACAAGTTTGTGAAGCACGTTGAATTGATTAGATTAGCATTTAACTGATTGATTATCAAAGCACCCATACTTTAATCTTCTTTTGGCAACACTCAACCGAGACGGGCCCGGGCCAAGGCAATGCCTCCCGAGAATCGCGTCCGCTTTTGCTCTCGGTCTGAATGAGCCAGCAAAAATTCAATCGGCAATGTGGGGCACACAAATTTGGATTGCCCCTTTTAAAGGAGCCTGCTCAGCGACGGGAAGGCCCCGAGCGATTGCCACCCATTGATTACCGGCAGCGCAACCGCTATCTGCCGGCCGTGTGTGTTGCCCTCATGGGAAAGTCAATGAAACAAAGTCGGCGCTACGGGCGCATCATCAAAAAACCACGCAAGAAAAAAATGCTAGAACTGACCCGCGCCCAAGAATCTAGGGCCGCTATTGAAAAACTTTACATTGAAATGCGCCACTTGTTCAACCGGGGGTTTTACAAGCCATTTGGCGTATCGGGCCGCGAGGTGAACGAAGCCCTGTTGTCGCTTCGGCCAGAAATTTATGGCTCGATCAACGATGCCAAAAAAGTGGAGCTCGACGGCCTGGTGTATGTAATCGACCGCCTGCCCAAGGGGATCGAGGAATGCCGCTATGTGCGGTTCATCACCGAAGAGGGCTATCAAGCTTCCAGCTTTGCGCCAGTGATCCCGCCCAAGCGGGTCCGCAATTGTTATCGGGTGGACAAAAGCCTGATGCTCATGGAAATCACTCGGGGCCGTAGTGAGATCTATGATTCACTCACCCACTTGACATTTTTGTACAATGAAGCAGAAAAAATTCGCCGCCGGGCAGTGGATGACAAAACTCGGATGAATTTTTCTCGGGAATGGATCAAATTGGAAGAAATTATCCGGGGCGAAGAAACCATCACCGAACACAATAAGGACATTGCCTTCACCTACCTCAGCACACTGCTGGGCCGCACTTTTGAAGAAACCAAACTGGCTTACGAGCGGCTGGAACAGAACCCGGCCAGCAACAACGGGCTG
>JAYUVL010000516.1:0-3867 GCA_043754075.1 Cytophagales bacterium
ATGACGCCGAGCAAGCCTGGAAAGATCTGCAAGCGTATATGATTGGCCCACTGGACACTGTGGTGGGCATTGCCGCCTCGGGGCACACTCCTTATGTGATTGGGGGCGTGGCTACAGCCCGCGCTCAGGGCATCCTGACCGGCTGCATTACCTGCAACCCTAACTCGCCCTTGGCCTTGGCCGTGGAGTACCCCATCGAAGCGGTGGTAGGCCCAGAGTTTGTGACCGGGAGCACTCGGATGAAGGCCGGCACCGCCCAAAAACTAGTCCTCAATATGCTCTCTACTGCCGTCATGATCCGCTTGGGGCGCGTTCAGGGCAACCGCATGGTGGACATGCAGCTTTCCAACCACAAACTCGTGGATCGGGCCGTAAAGATGGTAATGGACTTGTTGAGTGTGGATCGTGAGCTGGCTGAGCAATTGTTGGCCCAACACGGAAATGTGCGAAATGCAATTGAATCTTACACGAAAAGTACAAATTTGTAGGATTTTAATCCTAAATCACTAAGTTTGTAAAACGTTTTCTTTTTCTTCCTTGAAATAAGAATAACGAACCAACTATAAGATTAGGATCATGACAACAAAATTAGCGAATTTCTTCGCCATTCTGCTATTTTTTTCTGCTTCCAGTTGCAGTTTAAAAAGTAATTTAATGGGTAAAATGAGGCGAAATGAGGCATCGGCCAGTCTAAAAAAGCAAGCAGAACAAGACGAAAAAGTATATGCCCAACAACAATTTTATGCGGCGCTAGCCTCCCAAGCATTACCCATTATCTCTCCACCCCGTTTACCAGCGCCTCTCCCGCTCCCCTTTTCAGTCATTAAAGTTTCCCCATTGCCAGTTTACCTTCTGCCAACTGTTGCCCCCATTGCCCCGGCAGCAATGCTGACCAGCAAACGCACTCGATGTGCAGTTGCCCCGGTAGCTGCCCGAGGTTGGTCGTCAACTGCTGCAAGCCCAAGTCAAGTGCTCAACTTATCGTGTGACAGCTTACGTGACCAGTTGGCTACTTTTGCCCAGCAATTTATCGGGATCCGCTACCGGCACGGCGGAAAATCGCCCGCCGGCTTTGATTGCTCAGGCTTCACCTCTTTTGTGTTGAGCAAATTTAATTATCCAATCCCATCCTCCTCGGCTGCGCAAGCCCATGTGGGTACCTGCATAGACATTGACAAGGTACAAAAAGGCGATCTGTTGATCTTTGGCTATCGGGGCAAGGGTGGCCAGTACCGCACCAGTCACGCTGCTTTGGTCATTTCAGAAGCTGGCGAACCTCTGCGGATGATCCACTCGGCCCGCCGAGGGATAGTGATTGACGAAATCGGGGGCACCAATTGGCGGTCTTACTACGCCAAACGTTTCCTTTTTGCCAGGCGGGTCATTCACGATGGCATCAGCTTGGAACAGCTCTTGGGGAGTGCTATGGTAGCCACTTTGCCTTTGCCCTGAGTTGTAGGCCAACTGGCTTTTTTGACCGCGCTCCCATTAAGCTGAGAGTGCGGTCTTTGTTTACGGCCATTGAGCACCTTTCCCACTGGCTTGCCCTCGGGGCGCGATGGGCAAATGGACTCCAAAACGTGTAGAACCCCCCCGCCGTGAGCTAACACCAAGCCAATGCCCCACTGAGGCCAACCGGTCAAGGCTCACCCAATTCTATCGTACTTGGCGTATCTTTGCCTTCCCATAACCTACTGACCATGCGCCAAGACTACCTCACCGGGGAAGCTTCGGATAATAACGAGGAGAAAGAAGTTGAGCGGGCACTACGACCGCTTTCGTTCGAGGATTTTACGGGTCAATTGAAAATTATCGATAACCTCCGGGTTTTTGTCGGGGCGGCCAAACTTCGCGGCGAAGCATTGGATCACGTTCTGCTGCACGGCCCTCCCGGTTTGGGCAAAACTACCCTTTCTTACATCGTGGCCAATGAACTGAAAGCCAACATCAAGATCACTTCTGGCCCAGTGCTGGACAAGCCGAGCGACTTGGCGGGCCTGCTCACCAACTTGGACAAGGGTGATGTGCTTTTTATTGACGAAATCCACCGCTTGAACCCCGTGGTAGAAGAATATCTTTACTCTGCCATGGAGGATTACCGGATCGATATCATGCTCGATTCAGGGCCCAATGCCCGCTCGATCCAGATTGGGCTGAATCCTTTTACGCTCATAGGAGCCACTACACGGGCTGGGCTGCTCACCTCGCCCTTGCGAGCCCGATTTGGGATCAATGCCAGGCTGGAGTACTACTCGGCCGAATTGCTCACCACGATAGTCAAGCGATCGGCCCAGATCCTGGAGACCCCGATCGACGACGAAGCAGCCTTCGAGCTGGCCCGCCGCAGCCGCGGAACGCCCCGAATCGCCAACAATCTGTTGCGCCGCACCCGGGATTTTGCCCAGATCAAAGGCGATGGCCGCATTTCGTTGGCCATTGCCGAAATTGCCCTCAACGCGCTGGACGTAGATCAAAATGGGCTGGACGATATGGACAACCGGATATTATCGACCATCATCGACAAATTTAAAGGCGGCCCAGTGGGGCTCAGCACCATTGCCACCGCAGTAGGGGAGGAGGCCGAAACCATTGAAGAAGTATATGAGCCTTTTTTGATCCAAGAGGGCTACCTCAAGCGCACTTCCCGTGGGCGCGAAGCCACCCCATTGGCCTATAAACATTTGAAAGTGCCCCCACCCACCGCACTGGGCAGTCTTTTTGCCGAACTTTAGGGCCAAGTCAAACAACCCAGCAAACGCAGGGGCTTGCTGGGTTGTTTGACTTGTTTTGGCCAAAACCGATGGTTGGCTCACTTAAACTGTCATGCTTGTTCTTGCCCAATCAAGCACTAATTCACCTTCACTTGATAAGCCGTCACTTTGTTTTTGAAGAAGGTGGGGATGAGCAAGAGGTTTTTTTCGGGAATAAACCAGATGTCTGCCGCACTCTCGCCGGCATCTTTGGTGTTGAGCACTTCTTCGGCTTGTCCACCGGCTACATAACGCACCCGGCCACCCCAGCTAGAAACCAAAAATGCCCCGTTGCCCAAACTGATCACGCCGTCGCCCTCTTCTATGCCCTCAACCAAATTCTCAATTTTCTTGCTGGCCAGATCCAGTTTCTTGAAGCGCTGATCCCCAAAAGTGGCAATGTACAGGGATTGAGAACTGCCATCAAAGCACAGGCCGTTGGGGCTGCCCAAAGTGGTATCGGCTGACACTACCGCCAATTTACCATCGGCTGGTGTAAACTGGTGGATGGTATTGGTGTTCATATCGGTGAAGAATACGGTATTCTCCGAGGTCGTGATATCGTTGAGAAACTTGGCGGCTTTGATAGCGTGCTTTTTTCCCACCTTGGCACTGGGGATGTCGATCTCCACCAGTTTGTCAATGTCGGTCACGTATAGTTTGTCGCCGATAATGCCCATGCCTTTGGGGGCATCCAGCCCGGCGGCCCACTTCAACATTTCTACTTTACCACTCGCATTGATTTTGGCAATGAACCCGTTGCCATCTTTCTTGTCGGGCTCGCCATTGATGCAGGCCACGTAAATCGCATCGCGCTTGGCATCATAAATCACAGACTCACAAGTGGTCAAGGTCGTATCAGTTTCCCAAATCTTGGTCAACTGTACTTTGGGCGCCGGCAGATACACCGAATCAACGGCAACGGTGGCGATAGAATCGGCAGACTTTTCGGTGGAGCCACCGCCGCCCGCGCAACCGTACAAAAGTGGGGCGACTGCCAATGCAGTCAGATAGTTCTTAAAATTCATGGGAATTGACTGATTAAGTAGGGAGGTAGATGAATATTTTGGCCCCAAATTTACGTCAATAAATGAAAAGCCCGCCAAGATGGAATTCG
>JAYUVL010000517.1:0-4071 GCA_043754075.1 Cytophagales bacterium
GCTTGGCTGACCCTCCCCCGGCTGACCAATGCCCTCGCCGACAGTGCCAAACGGGGCTGTCGCGTGGTACTGATCATCAACGACGACGCGATCAATGCTGGCTATTGCCCCGTGCCCTACCTGCGCAGCAGTGGCGTGCAAGTCCTTCTGCACCCGCTGGCCGATCAGTTTGCGCCACTCATGCACCACAAGTTTTGTGTCATCGATGGCCACACCACCATTACCGGCTCCTTCAACTGGACGAGGAAGGCAACGATCAACAACGAAAATATCGTTGTCCTGCAAAATGATGCCGGGTTTGCCAAACAGTTTGTGGACATTTTCGGGGAATTGGCCCAACATATAGGGGTTTATTTGGGGCAGGGCGTGGTGCTGTCGCCGTTGTATGGGTTTTACAAACAGCGCATCGAGCTGCTAGAGGCCGAAATCGCCGCTCTTCGGGCCGCCATTGAACAGGCACAGCAGTTGGTGCGGCACTTTGAGCAAGCCTACTGGGCCAAACTGGGGGCCCTGCTGCGCGAGATTGCCCACTGTGAAGTGCTCATTGCCGAACGCAACGCCCAGCGCAACCAAAAGGCCTACGCCCAAAAAGCGGCAGAAGAAGCCCGGCAACGCTTTGAGCAGTACCGCGCCCAGGCCCAGGCCGAGGCCGCCGCGCCGCCCCGGCCGGCCCTCAGCGAGGAAGCCGCCCAAACCTTGCACGACCTGTTCCGGAAAATCGCCAAGTTGATCCATCCCGATCGCTACGCCAACGACCCCGAGAAATACGCCCGGGCCAACCACCTCATGGCGGAAGCCAACGCGGCTAATGAGGCCCAGGACATCGAGCGCCTGAAAAAGCTCTTGGACCGGCTGGAAACCGAGGGGCTGGACGCGGATCAATTGCCCGATCACCTGGAACGCTTGCAGCAATTGGTCGAAACCCTGATCCGCCGCTGCGATGAACTGACCAACCAATTGGGGCAACTTACCCAGCAGGACACCTACTTCGCGGCCCAGTCCCCCGACTGGGAAGTCTTCTTTACGGCAGAAGCCGTTAAGCTGGAAGCAAAGTTGAGCCAACTGAAGCAAGAAATGGCCGCGGGCTAAAACCGATAGCCCTTGGCCGCCCCAACCACTCCTCACCTTCCCGGGCTTCTACATTGCCTTTTTGGAAAAAATCCGGGATAAGTAAATTTGGGTAAAAAGCGTGTGGTCAGGCAAAAATACATTGTGGTCCAAAATGATTTTGTTGAGCAACGCATGGCCTATCAAGCTCATGCAGGCTCCCGGCACCCCATCCCGGGCCACGCGGCCGGCCTACTCCCCCACTGCCCACTGAGCGGGGAAAGGATGCCACTCTACGAAGTTCGGGGACTTTTCGCCTGCATTGTTTTTGGCAGAGCGATCCTTTCCCACCCTTTTGTCAACCGTCAAGTTAATTCTAATTTCAGTCCTATATTTGATGGCGAAAAACATAGACATGGCCTATTCATCCTCCATTAAACACTAGTTGCCAGTAGCCACAGCGTGATGAGCAAACGAGATTTAATTTTTTTGCGGGACATTTTTTGGGTCACCTTGAGTGCCTTTGGTGGCCCTCAAGCCCATATTGCCCTGTTTTATGAGGTGCTGGTGCACAAACGGCGCTACCTCACCGAGGCGGAAATGATGGAGATCTACGCCCTTTGCCAAGTGTTGCCCGGCCCTTCTTCCACCCAGACCATTACCGCCATTGGGTACCGGCGCGGGGGGGTCAAGCTCGCCCTGCTCACCTTGTTGGTTTGGACCATCCCCGCTTTTTTACTGGTCACGGCATTTGCGGTGCTGGTCATTTATTTGGATCAAAACACCAATTTAACCGATTCACTCCGCTTTGCCCGGTTTGTGCAGCCCATGGCCGTGGGCTTTGTGGCCTACGCGGGCTGGCGCATCAGCACCAAACTGGTCAACACTCGGGACGGGGTGCTGATCATGCTTACCTCGGCGGCCTTGGCTTTTTTTGTGCGCAGTCCCTTCATATTCCCCATTCTGCTCACCTGCGCCGGTGCGCTGACGGCCTTCAAGTACCGCCACCAGCCCAAAGAACAGAAAGAAAAATTCAGGATCAGTTGGCGGTATTTTATTGTGTATGCCGCTATTTTCATTAGCGTTGCCGTTTTGGGCGGGGTCACGCGGTCTTTGCCGGTGCGACTGCTGGAAAATTTTTATCGCAATGGCAGCCTGATTTTCGGGGGGGGCCAAGTGCTGGTCCCGGTGCTCTACACTGAGTTTGTCGAGTTCAAGCGAAAGCGCTACCTCACGTCGGAGGAGTTTCTGTCGGGCTATGCCGTGGTGCAGGCCCTGCCCGGTCCGGTATTTTCCTTTGCCAGTTATGTTGGCGGCCTGGCCATGCGCCACCACGGGCCTTGGGGCATTGTGCTGGGCAGCGTGGTGGCGGCCGTGGGCATCAACCTGCCCGGAATCCTGATGATTTTTTTCTTGATCCAGTTTTGGGAACAGCTCAAGCGCTACCGGGGGGTGCGGGCCTCGCTGGAGGGCATCAATGCGGCCAGCGCGGGGCTGGTCTTGGCGGCGGCTTTTCTGCTGTTCCAGCCCATCGCCGCCGAGCCGCACAATTGGGCCATCATCGTGGTCACATTCTGCCTCTTGATGTTCACCAAAATCCCCCCCCCTTTCATCATTGCGGCGGGTTTGGTGGCGGGCCTGGTGATTTGAAGCGGGTGAAGGGCACAAAAAAGCGTGGCCCAACTTGAGTCGGGCCACGCACTACGGTAAAATACTTCCGTCGGGGGCAAAAGTCCCCGCTAACTGCCTGATGCCACCGCAATCGGCCCGGACTACTTTTTCAAGATTTTGTTCCTAAAATACTCATAGGTGATTTTCAGGCCCTCGGCCCGGCTCACTTTGGGTTCCCAGCCCAAAATGCTGCGGGCTTTGGTGATGTCCGGGCGGCGCTGCTTGGGGTCATCTTGGGGCAATGGTCGATAAACGATCTTTTGGTCAGTGCCCGTCAATTTGATGATCTCCTCCGCAAATTCCTTGATGGTGATCTCGCTCGGGTTGCCAATGTTGACGGGGTAAGCATAGTCGCTCATCAACAACCGATAGATGCCTTCCACTAAATCATCGACGTAACAGAAAGAGCGGGTTTGGCTGCCATCACCAAACACCGTGATGTCCTCCCCGCGCAATGCTTGGCTCATGAACGCGGGCAGGGCGCGGCCGTCGTCCAGGCGCATCCGGGGCCCATACGTGTTGAAAATCCTGACCATCCGGGTTTCCACGCCGTGGAAAGTGTGGTAGGCCATGGTGATGGCTTCCAAGAAACGCTTGGCCTCGTCATACACGCCGCGCGGCCCAATGGTGTGGACGTTGCCCCAGTATTCTTCGGGCTGCGGGTGCACGTCGGGGTCGCCATAAATTTCGGAGGTGGAGGCCACCAAAATGCGGGCCTTCTTTTCCTTGGCCAAGCCCATGAGGTTCATGGTGCCCACCGAACCCACTTTCATGGTCTGGATGGGCATTTTGAGGTAATCAATCGGGCTGGCCGGCGAGGCAAAGTGCATGATATAATGCAGTTCGCCAGGAATGTGGACAAATTTGGTCACATCATGGTGATAGTACTCAAAATTGGGCAAAGGAAACAGGTGTTCAATGTTTTCCAGATTGCCCGTGAGCAGGTTGTCCATCGCGATCACGTGGAAACCTTCCTTGATGAACCTGTCGCAGAGGTGGGAGCCCAAGAAGCCCGCCGCCCCGGTGATAAGCACTTTTTTCATAATGTTTTGGGTGGTGAGGTGTCTCTGATTTTTTCACCGGGGCTAAATTAGCGAAAATCTAGCGAGATATGGGCCACCCTGCCCACAATGGTGGCGCATTAAAAATACTACTTTTGCCAAAAGACCCAGCCACATGAACCCAATCCAGGATTATTTACAAAAATGCCAACAAATACTTCAGACCGTTGCGGCGCAGGAAGCGCAAATCCAGACGGCGGCCCGCTGGTTTGCCGACAGCATCTTGGCCGGGCGGATGGTCCACGTGTTCGGATCGGGCCATAGCCGCATCATGGTCGAAGAAATGTGGCCC
>JAYUVL010000518.1:0-3784 GCA_043754075.1 Cytophagales bacterium
CAAAATACATTTACGAGCACAAAAACTGGACAGATCTTTCGTGGCGGGACAAAGCCATCAATCTCGTATTTGGGGAGGTGCGGCTTATGCAGGGCAAAATAATCGGGCAAATGAACGCTTTGGGCTTTTCTGCCAAAGCAGAAGCCAAAACCTCTACCGACACCGCCTTGCGGGACATAAAAGACTTGGTAGAAAAAGGCATCTTGAAGCAAACTGAAGAAGGAGGGCGGAGCGCAAACTACGAATTACTTGACTTTAAATCTCCCGGAATCAACTAACCAATGCAACTCCGCCGCTACGACCCCAGCTTGGCCCCAGCGTGGAACGCGTTCATTGCCCAAGCTGAGAATGCCACGTTCTTGTTCCACCGCGATTTCATGGGCTACCACGCCCACCGCTTCACTGACCACTCTCTGCTGGCCTATGCAGATGGAGAAGTGGTGGCGGTGTTCCCGGCCAACGAATCGGGGGCCGAAATCTGGTCGCACCAAGGCCTGAGCTACGGCGGGCTGGTGGTAGCACCCCAGCTGGCCCCACTGGATCGTTTGGCCATTTTGCGCCTGATCCTGGCCTATTATCACCAGGGCGAATTCCATAAAGTGCACTATAAATCCCTGCCCAGCTTTTATTGGGCTGTTGGTCAAGCAAACGGCGAGGCGGACATGCTGCAGCAGGTGGGCGCAGTGCTGGTGCGCCAAGACGTGAATACCGTGGTGGATCTGGCCCAGCCGCTCCAGCTACAGCTGCGGCGACGGCGATGCATCAAAAAAGCAGCCCAAGCTGGGGTTTCCTCCCAAACAAGCCTTGACTTTCGGGGTTTTTGGGAACACCTGCTCATCCCCAACTTATGGGCGCGGCACCGGGTCACTCCGGTGCACACCCATGCGGAAATGGCCGCATTGGCCAACCGCTTCCCGCAGCACATCCGCTTGCACGTGGCACAGCACCAAGGGCAAACCGTGGCCGGGGCGGTTGTGTTCACCACTGGCCGGGCCGGGCACACCGTGGCCCACGCCCAATACATCGCGGCATCGCCCGTGGGCAAAGCATTGGGGGCGCTGGATTGGCTGTTTGCCCAACTGCTGGATCAGTATGCGCCAGCTTGCCGCTGGTTCAGCTTCGGCATTTCTACCTACAACGGTGGGCGGCAGCTCAATCGAGGACTGCACGACTGGAAGATGGGGTTTGGCGGACAAATTTGCTTGCACTCGACTTGCGAAATAGCCTGCGTGGCCCATTGATTGGCAAAGTCGGCCCTGCCAAATTTTGATTCTTGGTCAGATGACGTAACTTCACGCGAATTTTTTAACTGGACTTCTCTCAATAGTATGACAAAAATTGCCGTCATTGGGCTGGGCTACGTGGGAATGCCACTGGCCGTAGAATTTAGTAAAGTACATCCCGTCATCGGATTTGACATCAAAGCCCAGCGGATCGAAGAACTCCGCCAGGGCCACGACAGCACCTTGGAGGTAACCCCAGAGCATCTGGCAGCGGCTACCCAACTGAAATTTACCACCAATATCGAGGATCTCCGGGAGGCCAATGTGTACATCGTCACGGTGCCCACCCCAGTGGACGACCACAAAAAACCCGATCTGACCCCGTTGATCAAAGCCAGTGAAACCGTGGGCAAAGTGCTCAAAGTGGGTGACATCGTGGTGTATGAATCAACGGTCTATCCCGGCTGCACCGAAGAGGACTGCGTGCCCGTACTGGAAAAATTCAGTGGCCTAAAATTCAACCAAGATTTTTTTGCCGGTTATTCGCCCGAGCGCATCAACCCCGGCGACAAAGAACATACCATCCGCAAGATCAAGAAAGTGGTGAGTGGCAGCACGCCCGAAGCTGCCCAGTTCGTGAACGAGTTGTACTCCACCATTATCGACGCTGGCACCCACTTGGCCTCGTCCATCAAAGTGGCCGAAGCCTCCAAAGTGATCGAGAATGCCCAGCGCGACCTCAACATTGCCTTTGTCAATGAACTTGCCCTGATCTTTGACCGGATGGGCATTGACACCACCGAAGTGCTCACCGCTGCGCGCACCAAATGGAACTTCCTGCCCTTTGCGCCCGGCTTGGTCGGGGGGCATTGCATCGGGGTGGATCCCTACTATTTGACCTATAAAGCCGAAAGCTTGGGCTACCACTCCCAAGTGATCTTGGCCGGGCGGCGCATCAATGACAACATGGGCATCTATGTGGCCAACAAAGTGGTCAAGCTCATGATCCAGCGCAGCCACAACATCAAAGGGGCCAATATCTTGGTACTGGGCATTACTTTCAAGGAAGATTGCCCCGACATCCGCAACTCACGGGTGATCGATGTGATCAATGAACTGCGCGACTTCGGGGCCAATGTGAGTGTCTATGACCCCTGGGCCTCGGCCGATGAAGTACGGCATGAGTATGGCATCGATCTGATGGCCACTCCCACCGGCCAATACGATGCCATTGTCTTGGCCGTGTCGCACCGTCAGTTCAGGGATCTGGACATTGCTGCCCACTGCAAGCCCAACTCCGCAGTTTATGACATCAAGGCCTTTCTGGAGCGTTCACTTGTTCATGGCCGGCTGTAATGATGTCCCGGCGCATTGAACATTCGCGGGTGCTGATCACGGGGGGGGCCGGGTTTATTGGGGCCAACCTCTGTGAGGCCCTGCTCGCGCAAAACAACGAAGTGGTCTGCTTGGACAATTTTGCCACTGGGCGGCGCGAAAACTTGGCCGATTGTTTGCCCAATGCCCGCTTCACGCTCATGGAAGGCGATATCCGCCGGCTGGCCGATTGCCAAAAAGCGGTCGATGGGGTGGATTATGTGCTGCACCAAGCCGCGCTTGGCTCGGTGCCCCGCTCGATCAAAGACCCCCACACCACCAACGAAGTCAATGTGGCGGGGTTTCTCAACATGCTCGACGCCGCCAAGGGCGCGAAGGTCAAACGGTTCGTCTATGCCTCCAGTTCGTCGGTGTATGGGGACTACCCCGGCTCGCCCAAAGTGGAGCACCTCACCGGCAACCTGCTATCGCCCTACGCCGTGTCCAAGGCCACCAACGAATTGTATGCCCAAGTGTATGGCCCACTGCACGGACTGGCCTGTATTGGCCTGCGCTATTTCAACGTGTTTGGGGAAAAGCAAAACCCCGAAGGAGAGTATGCGGCCGTAATCCCGCGCTTTGTCAAGAACCTGCTGCGCGGCCAAGCCCCCGTGATTTTTGGCGATGGTACCCAGGCCCGCGATTTCACTTACGTCCAAAATGTGATCCAAGCCAACCAACTGGCCGCCCTGGTGACCGATCCGGCCGCCATCGGCCAAGTGTACAACATTGCCCTTGGGGAACAGATCAGCCTGAACGACCTCTGCCAACTGCTGGGCGAACTACTGACCGACCACGACCCCCGGCTGGCTGCCCTGCCCCCTGTGCACGGCCCGGAGCGGCCCGGCGACATCAAGTATTCGCTGGCCGACACGGGCAAGGCCACCCGCCTGCTGCACTACGCCCCCACGCACGACATCCGGGCGGGGCTGACCAAGGCCCTGGCTTGGTACAGGCACGATCTGGCCGCCGATTCGGCAGTCCCCGGTCAATAAAGCGCCGCCATTTGCCCGTTGACAGTTGGCCGACAAGCCAAACTTTGCGCCACCGACCGGGGCAGCACCTGTGACCAACCATCACGTCACCGCCAAGCCAACCCAGTTATCCAAATTTTAAAAAGCCGCCTAGCAGATGAAAAATACTCGCATCGACTCGCACCAGCACTTTTGGCACTATGACCCCACCCG
>JAYUVL010000519.1:0-6333 GCA_043754075.1 Cytophagales bacterium
GCGCCCGCAAGGTGCAGAGTGAAAATTTTACGGCCTTCGAATCAGAAAACTGCCCGCCATTGGCCGTAGCCGGCATTAATATTGACTACAATACCAACCAAATTCTCCCGCACGGGCTGGGCGATTTTGATTTTTATACCAAAATGGACAATAATGTAGCCTTGCTCAAGCTCTTTCCCGGAATGCCCAAACGCTACATCAAACACTTTTTTGCGATGCCCGGCCTGCGAGGAGTGGTGATGGAAACCTTTGGCTCGGGCAATACCCCCACCGATGACTGGTTCATGGGCGCGGTCAAAGATGCGTTGTCGGCGGGTATTTTGATCTACAACGTGTCCCAATGCAATGGCGGTTCGGTAGTGCACGGGATGTACGAATCCAGCAAACAATTGGATGATCTGGGCGTGGTGAGTGGTGGCGACATCACGCCCGAAGCCGCCATGACCAAACTGATGTTCCTGCTGGGCAACGAAACAGATCCCCTCTTGATCCGCCACCACTTGTCCGTTCCGCTTCGGGGAGAAATGACCAAATGACCAAGCATAATTTTTGGGTTTATGGTCTTTTATGATCAATTTAACACGGTTTTTGCACTACGCTAAAAAAAAATAACACCACCCATGCTCAAACGTTGCTTTTTCCTTTACCTGTCCTTGATCCCGGCATTTGCTTTTGCCCAACCCCAAACCAAGTTTTTTTACGATGAGGGCGAACGCTACTTTAAAGCAGGAAAATTTGAACAAGCTGTCAAAAGCTATTCCCAATCATTGAAGCTCAAAGATAATTTTATTGTCCTCAACAACCGGGGCATGGCTTATGAGCGGCTGAGCAAGTTCGATCTGGCCATTGCTGACTATAACAAAGCTTGGGACAGTTTCAAAAAGACCATGGCCGAGCGCAAAACTGAGTCGGACTATGAACCAACCTACCATTTCAACCTCGGTAATGCCTATTTTGGCAAAAAAGCTTATAAAGTTGCTGCCCAGCATTACAATTCGTTCCTGCGCGACATGGCCAAAGATCCCCGGGCGAAATTGGCCCATTTTAACCGGGCCATGTGCTTTGAGGGGGCAAAATTGTTTCCCCAAGCCAAGGAATCCTACACCAAAGTCATCGGGATAGACCCCAATTACCTGCCGGCCTATTTGCGGCGGGGAATGTTGCGGAGCAGTGGTGGCGAAACCGAAGCAGCCCTCGCCGATTTTTCCAAGGTCATTGAGCTGAACCCCAAAGAAAAGATGGCCTATTTTTATCGGGCCGAGTTGCAATACAACAACAACCAATTTGATGCTGCCCTGGCCGACTATGGCGAGTACTTGAAGCTCGATCCCAAAGACACCAAAGTGTTCTATAACCGGGCTTTGATCCACATGGCCCTCAATCAGGTGGAACCCGCTCTGGCCGACTACGCCCAGATCATCAAACTGGATCCCAAGCACAAAGCAGCCTATATTGCCCGCGCCAAAATTTTGGTGGCCAAGGGAGACAAGGAAGGAGCGATCAAGGATTACAGTGCGGCCATTACGGTTGATACGAAAGACAAACAAAGCTATTTTGACCGGGGCAATTTGTACCGTACCACTGGGCGATATGCGGAGGCGGTCTCAGATTTTGACAAAGTATTGGCCTTGGATGCCAGCTTGGCACCGGTGTATGATGCCCGGGGAAAAGCCAAACGGATGTTGGCCCAATATGAAGAAGCCCTGAAAGATCTTGACAAAGCCTTGGGCCTGGATGCCAAGAATGCCGACTTTTACAATGACCGGGGGCTGATCAAAATCAACTTGGCCAAATATGCCGATGCGGTAAAAGACTTTGACAAGGCCATCGCGCTTGATCGCAGTTTCTCCTTTGCCTTCAACAACCGGGGGCTGGCCAAGTACCACCTTAAACAATGGGAACCCGCGCTGCAAGACTGCCGCAAATCGTCGCAAATGACTCCCGACAATGCCCACGCCTTTAACAACATTGGCCTGATCAAACTGCAAATGGGCAAAAAAGAAGAGGCCCTCACCGCCTTCAAAAGAGCGGTGGCCTTGGCCCCCGGCAACCAAGAATTTGCCGAAAACTTGGCCAAAGCCCAGTAGGAGGGGTAAAATTTTCCCGGTTATTTCCAAATAGCTTGCACCCGATTGATTTTAATCGTATAATTTTGTGGCTCATTTCAATAGCATCGTGACGGATGAAAAAAGACATTAAGCAACTCCTCAAGGAACGCATTTTAGTATTGGATGGGGCAATGGGCACCATGATCCAACGCCACCCGCTCACCGAGGCTGATTTTCGGGGCGAACGGTTCAAAAATCACCCTTCCGACCTGAAGGGCAACAATGATCTGTTGTCCATCGTCCGGCCCGACATCATCAAAGACATCCACCGCCAGTATTTCTTGGCCGGATCCGATATGGTGGAGACCAATACGTTCAGTAGTACGTGTATTGCCATGGCCGACTACCAGATGGAAGATTTGGCTTATGAACTAAATTATCAATCGGCCAAAATTGCCAAGGAAGTGGCTACTGAGATTACAGCCACCAATCCCAGCCGGCCACGTTTTGTGGCAGGTGCCCTCGGGCCGACCAACCGGACCGCTTCCATTTCACCCGATGTGAACGATCCTGGCTACCGAGCCGTTACTTTTGACGATTTGGTCAATGCTTATTACGAACAAGTGTGCGGATTGGTCGATGGCGGCGCGGACATTTTGCTGGTGGAGACTGTGTTTGACACCTTGAACGCCAAAGCTGCCCTGTTCGCAATCGATAAATATTTTGATGAAGCCCACCAGCGCGGTACCCCCGAGATCGGCGTGCGGGCCACCCTCAACGGCCGCGCCGAAGCGTTTCCTTTTTTGGGCACCCCTGGTAAGCACTTGCCCGTAATGGTGTCAGGCACGATTACCGACCAAAGTGGACGTACACTTTCCGGCCAAACCAGTGAAGCCTTCTGGAATTCGGTATCGCACGCCCACCTCATGAGCGTGGGGCTGAACTGCGCACTGGGCGCACGATTGATGTTGCCCTATGCCAAAGAGCTGAGCCGGGTTGCCAATATTCCCATCAGCGTGTACCCCAATGCAGGCCTGCCCAATGAATTTGGCCAATATGACGAGACTCCTGAACAAATGGTGGCCCAAGTGGTCGAGTTTGCCCAAGCGGGCGTGCTGAACATTGTGGGAGGCTGCTGTGGCACCACCCCAGATCACATCCGGGCCATTGCCGAAATGGCCGCCCAATACAAACCGCGCCCCATTCCCGAAAAGGATGGCAATATGCACTTGAGCGGGTTGGAACCAGTCAAAATCACCCCTGAAACCCGCTTTGTCAATATTGGCGAACGGACCAATGTGACTGGTAGCCGGAAATTTGCCAAGCTGATCAAAGAAGGCAATTACGATGCGGCCCTGGAAATTGCCCGCAGTCAAGTTGATGGCGGGGCACAGGTCATTGACGTTAATATGGACGAAGGCATGTTGGATTCAGAAGCCGCAATGGTCAAGTTCTTGAACCTGATCGCGGCCGAGCCCGACATTGCCAAGTTGCCCCTCATGATCGACTCCTCCAAGTGGAGCGTGATCGAGGCGGGCCTCAAATGCGTCCAGGGCAAGAGCATCGTCAATTCAATTTCCCTCAAAGAAGGCGAAGAACGCTTTAAACACTATGCCCGCCTTGTTCGCCGTTATGGGGCCGCAGCCGTGATCATGGCTTTCGATGAACGCGGCCAGGCCGACAGCTACGAGCGGCGCATCGAGATCTGCCAGCGCAGCTACGATATTCTGGTCAATGAAGTCGGCTTTCCACCCGAGGACATCATCTTTGACCCCAACATTCTGACCGTGGCCACCGGGATCGAGGAGCACAACAACTACGCGGTCGACTTTATCAATGCTACCCGCTGGATCAAAGAAAACCTGCCCGGGGCCAAGGTATCGGGTGGAGTGAGCAATATTTCCTTCTCTTTCCGGGGCAACGATCTGGTGCGCGAAGCCATGCACTCAGCTTTTCTCTACCATGCCATCAAGGCTGGACTGGACATGGGCATTGTCAACGCAGGGATGATCGAGGTTTACCAAGAGATCCCCAAGGAAATGCTGGATCGGATCGAGGATGTGCTGCTCAACCGCCGCCCCGATTCTACTGAGCGGCTGGTAGAATATGCGGAAAAAGTGAAGAACAAAGGCAAGGAAATTGTCAAAGATGAGGCGTGGCGGAATACCACCGTTCAGGAGCGGCTCAAGCACGCGCTGATCAAGGGCATAGTGGATTATATTGATCAAGACACCGAGGAAGCCCGCTTACAATATGCGCGGCCCCTGCACGTGATTGAAGGGCCACTGATGGATGGGATGAATGTAGTGGGCGATCTATTTGGTGAAGGCAAAATGTTTTTGCCCCAAGTGGTCAAGAGTGCCCGGGTGATGAAAAAATCAGTGGCTTTGTTGATTCCTTACATCGAAGAGGAAAAACGGTTAAACCCGGAAATGTCCCAATCAAGTTCCAACGGACGGATCTTGATGGCCACGGTCAAGGGCGATGTGCACGACATTGGCAAAAACATCGTTGGGGTGGTATTGGCCTGCAACAATTTTGAGATCATCGACATTGGCGTGATGGTGTCATTGGAAAAAATCTTGGACACGGCCCAAAGAGAAAATGTGGATATTATCGGCCTGAGTGGTTTGATTACGCCATCGCTCGACGAAATGGTATATGTGGCCGAAGAAATGGAAAAACGCAAAATGACCACTCCGCTCCTCATTGGCGGGGCCACCACTTCACGCGTCCACACGGCCGTCAAGATTGCGCCAAAATACAGTGGGGCCGTGATCCACGTGCTGGATGCCTCGCGCAGTGTGCCCGTGGCCTCGGCATTGATGAGCAAGGAAGAGGGAACTGCCGCCGCCGCCGTCAATGCAGTGAAAGAAGAATATGAACGGCTCCGCATTGACCACGCAGCCAAACAACAAGCCAAGAATTATATTTCCTTGGCCGATGCCCGCAAAAACAAGGTCAAGATTGATTGGGACAGTGCCCCCATCACCAAGCCCACCTTTTTGGGCACCCGGGTATTTGACCATTATCCACTCGAGGAGCTGGCCAATTACATTGATTGGACCCCGTTCTTCCAATCGTGGGAATTGGCGGGCCGCTTCCCGGCCATTCTGAACGACCCGCTCGTTGGTGGCGAGGCCCGCAAACTCTTCGATGATGCCCAAGCCCTGCTCAAAAAAATCATTGACAATAAATTAATCACTGCCCGGGCAGTAATTGGGTTCTTCCCCGCCAACGCGGTCAACAGCGACGATCTGGAAGTTTACGACTTTGAAGAAGCCGTGCTGGAAATCCCTTGCGAGCGCCACGGCAGCCACTCCCATCTGGAATATGTTGAAAAACGCACCGCAGTGGCCACCATGCTGCACAACCTGCGCCAGCAAAACCTGAAAGCCAAAAACCTGCCCAATTTCTGCCTCAGCGATTTTGTGGCCCCCAAGGAAAGTGGCCGCGAAGACTACATTGGTGGTTTTGCCGTCACGGCGGGCATCGGGGCCGAGGAACTGGCCAAGCAGTTTGAGGCCGACAATGATGACTATAACAGCATCATGGTCAAGGCATTGGCCGACCGATTGGCCGAAGCCTTTGCCGAGCGGATGCACGAGCGCGTGCGCAAGGAGTTCTGGGGCTACGCGGCCAATGAAACGTTGGACAATGACTCATTGATCAAAGAAAAGTACCAGGGCATCCGGCCCGCCCCGGGTTATCCTGCTTGCCCCGACCACTTGGAAAAACGTACCTTGTTCGATCTATTAGACGTAACTTCCCAAATCGGGGTCAAATTGACCGAGAGCTGCGCCATGTACCCCACCGCAGCCGTGAGTGGCTGGTATTACGCCAGCCCCGAAGCCAAGTACTTTGGCCTGGGCAAAATTGGGGAAGACCAAGTGCGCGAGTATGCCGAACGCAAAAACATGGACCTCGCCGAAATGGAGCGTTGGCTTGGGCCAGTACTGGGGTACAAATAAGGGTGCCCCTTCAAGTGACGGCCTGATCAAATTGATTGGTTTTGCTTGATGGGCGGTCATGCTACGGTTTTGAAATACGAACACCACCCAAAACGGCCAATGGTAGTTGCGGGTGGTGTTTTTGCAGTAAAATGCTCACAGGTGAATGTTCATTTTTGGTCTCTGACCAAACCGGGTTGACTTTGATCGCACTGCCTTCAACCCCAAACTACCCTGCCAATACCCCAATGATCCCCTAGCTTACGGCCAAAAATTTCAAGCCATCTAGGAACTCAACCCTGTCGCTGGGGCGGGCAAACAGAAAAATGTTGGCG
>JAYUVL010000520.1:0-6110 GCA_043754075.1 Cytophagales bacterium
CCGGCGGTGGTCAATGCCGAGGTGTCCTACGCCGAAGCCTACACCCGATCACAGGCAGAGATTAAAAAATTATTGCCGTTGGCGAAAAAAATAGGAGTAAAAATCGCCATTGAAAACGTCTGGAACAATTTTTTGCTCAGCCCACTGGAGGCGGCCCGTTACATTGATGAGTTCAAGCACGAAATGATCGGTTGGTATTTTGACGTGGGCAATATTGTCCGCTATGGCTTCCCTGATCAGTGGATCAAAATATTGGGCAAACGGATTTTAAAAGTGGACATCAAAGAATACAGCCGCAAATTGGCCGAGGACAAAGGGATTTGGAAGGGGTTTGAGGCCGAACTTACCGAGGGCGATTGCAATTGGCCCCGCGTGATGCAAGCGTTGGCCGAGATAGGTTATACCAATGGCTGGGGATCGGCCGAAGTGCCCGGCGGCAATGCCGATCGGTTGCGCAAAATCAGCGAAGGGATGGATAAAATCAACCAATCGTAGCAATTGGCCATTGTTCGGGCCCAATTGTGCTCAGGGCTTTTTGCCAAAATAACGGAGCACGGCGGCATAATATGCTTCGGCCACTTGGCGCACGCGGGGCGATACCCGTTTTTTGTTCCCTTGGTTGAGGTTAAGCTGGCGGGCCTCCTTTTCATTGTCTTGGAAGATGCTTTCCCCGTAGCAAAGGGGACTGTTGACCAGCCGGGTGAGGCCCAAATTGCGGGCATAGACGCCCGTACTGACAAAAATGCTGTTGTACCGTAAGTAAAAAATCTTGTTTTTGGCGGGAATGGGTGCCACTTTCAAAGTGGTGGTAAAAGCGTCGAGCACGTGTTTGGAAAACTTGGCCGATTTATCCAAATTATCCAATACTAACATCCGCAAAAAATCAAAGCGGGCCTCGGGCGAATCCAACTCCTGGGCCAAAAAAGCCCCCGGCATAAATACCATGTTGTAATTTTCCTGCACGGGTTTGTTCCACGGGCGGCGCGGGAACGGTGAGCCGTTGTAATGGATGATCACGGTCAGATCGGGCTGGTAGGCATTGATAATGCCGGCCCGAATTTTTAGGTCTTCGGGCAAAAAGTAATCGTCATAGATCTGGGCGGCGGAGGCTTTGGTGAGCAGGTATTTGCGGTGAGCGGCCGAAATTCGCTTACTGGCCACCTCCTTGGCCAATATTCCCGGTAAGTTTTCCTTTCGCCACTGGTTAAATTTTTTGCCAATTGCCCCGGTGTTGGCCTTGGGGCGGGTGAGCAGCACGTCGGCTCCGAGTTTTTCTAGCCGTTCTTTGAGCAGTGTGGCTGTGGTTAGGTTGAGGTCGCCCTCGCAAAATGAAATCTGGGTACCATCGTTTAGATCTAAAATGACAAAGCGTTGCTCGATTTTGGCCATTTCCATATCACCAGCTATGTGGCCGGGATCAATGGCGATCCGATAACCGCTCAAACTGTTGGGACTGGTTTTCTTGCTCGGGCGGAACCGTTCCCGCCCGCTCGCAGCTAGTTCGGTACGCTCTACCTTGGTAAATTTTTTTGCACCTTTGTCACGGTAGTATTGCATGGCGGCGGCTCGGTCACTGTTCAGCAGCATATTGCCGAAGCCCTTCCATTCATCCCAATAGACCAGGCATTCGGGCTGGTCCTTTTTTTTGTCGGCGAGGGAGGCGTACATCGCAATGCCCCGTTGATCAATGCGGTAATGGTGTTGCAGTGCTTTGGCCCGCACCAAATAGTTGTTGGCAATGCGGTTGTATTTGTCTGGCAGGTTTTCAGTGGTCTGGGCGGCGAGGTTGAACCAAAAGAGGGGCAGCAAACTGATCACCAGCCAACCACTAAAGCGAAAGATTGAGCGCCCAGGGTGGGTGGGGCATGGGCGGGGTGATCCGTCGTTCATTTTGTGGGCGAGTTTGGCATAACGGGCGAAAATAGTGGTTTTATGACGGAACCGCTACTTTTTTTGAGCAGTGGAATCCAATTTGTGCGCCCTTCTTTAACCGGAAGGCGGTTGGATCCTCCGGTTTTGCCAAACAATTAAAAATTAGGGGTTTGTATTTTCCAATGACAATACCAGTTCGTTGGCTGGCCAACCAATGCCCTATTGGTTGGTGAGGATGCCAAGACTTGCCGGGTGCACTTGGGCGGAGTACCAAAAAAACGCCGTTGGTTGGTCAACCAGCGGCGTTTTGAGTGATGTCAACTTTGCGGCCTACTTGGCTGCAGCATATAGCTGGCCTACTTTTGCCCAGTTTACCGCATTCCACCAAGCATCGATGTAGTCGGGGCGCTTGTTTTGGTATTTGAGATAGTAGGCGTGTTCCCACACATCAAGGCCCAACACGGGGGTGCCCTTCACTTCGGCCAGATCCATGAGCGGGTTGTCTTGGTTGGGGGTGGAAGAGATTTTTAGTTCGCCGCCACTGACCAACAGCCAAGCCCAGCCCGAACCGAAGCGGCCAATGCCCGCTTTCTTGAACTCGTCGCGGAAGGCGGCAA
Organism: Cytophagales bacterium; assembly: GCA_043754075.1. Taxonomy (GTDB): domain Bacteria; phylum Bacteroidota; class Bacteroidia; order Cytophagales; family Thermoflexibacteraceae; genus JALONO01. The sequence goes on from JAYUVL010000520.1 coordinate 2,490, forward strand.
ATGAGCCAAATTTGGCAGTAATGGCCGTGCCCAGTTCGCCGGTTGGTTCACCGCCAGCATTTGGGGCCATGATCGACCAGAAAAAAGAATGGTTCCAGTGGCCACCGCCGTTATTGCGCACGGGGGCTGGGTGCTTGCTGATTTCGGCCATGAGCGATTCAAGGCTCCCACCTTCCATCGGAGTGCCGTTTACTGCGTTGTTCAGGTTGGTCACATAAGCTTGGTGGTGACGGCCATGGTGGATTTCCATGGTCATTGCGTCAATGTGCGGCTCCAGCGCATTCAACTCATAAGCGAGTTTGGGAAGTTCAAATGCCATTTTGGTAGGTGGTTTAGTTTTGGTAAATCTACTACACGTAGTGCAACCTTCTTTGTACAACGATCTTGGGTGCGAATTGTTACTTTTTTCGCAATTTTTTGAAAAAACTCGAGAGCAATTCCCGGCATTCGACCTCCATCACGCCACTGACCAGCTCCGTTTTGGGGTGGAACGCCGCCCGGCCCGCTGCTTCGCCCAAGCGCGAAATTCCGTTTTTGGCATCGCTGGCCCCATACACTACCCGCCCGAGCATGGCCCAGAAGCAGGCCCCGGCGCACATTACGCACGGCTCGAGCGTTACATAAAGTGTGCACTCGGCCAAATAGCGGCTGCCCAACTGGTTGGCGGCTGCCGTAATGGCCAGCATTTCGGCGTGGGCGGTGGCATCGTTGAGGGCGATGGTCTGGTTATGGCCCCGCCCAATGATGCGCCCCTCCAGCACCACTACCGCCCCCACGGGCACTTCGCCCTGGCCGGCGGCGATCTGGGCCAACCGATGGGCCTCGCGCATGAAGGGCAGGTGATCAAGAAAGGGATCCAACATTGCGCAAAAATAGCGCAAAACGGCATACCTTTGGGCTAGAAAAACAAGCTGCCCTATCGCTCTTTGGGCGCAGCCCGGCCTCAAGCTGGGAACCGCACCAAGGGGAGGAAAGTCCGGGCAACACAGGGCGCTCTACTTCCTAACGGGAAGGCAGTCCCTCCGCGAGGGGGGATGGACAGACAGGGCCACAGAAAATGACCGCCCGCAAGGGTAAGGGTGAAAAGGTGGGGTAAGAGCCCACCAGTACGCCCGGTGACGGGAGTAGCTGGGTAAACCTTAGGGGTTGAAAGACCAAATAAGCTGGCCGTTCGGCAGTGGGCAACCGCTGTCGGCGAAGGACTGCCCGTTCGGGGCCAGCGGGTAGGTCGTTAGAGCGGATCGGCGACGGTTCGCCCAGATAAATGATAGGGGATCCTGCAAAGGGGGACAGAACCCGGCTTACAGGCTTGTTTTTCTACTTTTTTTACGCCTATTGTTAGCCAGTGCGACATCTCCAACGCAGGTAAAATTTAGAACCTACGAATTCCTTTTCAAATGCGGCATCCATCAACATCGGATGCCGCATTTTTTAATGCAAATCTTGGGCTAAAATTCTTGGGTTCCCACTAGGCCATTGCCAAGCATACTTTACGACTATTTTACTCCCAAAACGTTGACCTTCAAGAAGTAAAACCCCCAATTCTCGCTTATTTGATCGGTACTTTCACTTGCACCACATCCCAAGCCAAGGTCATTTCGGCACCTTCACTGGCGCTGGTCAAATTGATATTGAACATTTCTTGGGCCGTTGCCAATGCTCCTGTTGGTACTTTGACTTTTAGCACGTCTTGGGCCTCATCGTGTTGCGTTCCCCATTGGCCGGTCTGGCCATTGAAGATGATGGTCCATTCGGTTTGGTCGGGAATGGTCCAGAGGCTGTATTTGCCCGCCTTGAGCATTTGGCCCGCCACCATGATGTCACGGTTGGTCTCAAACAGAGTGGCCGAGTTGGCCCCGGTGCGCCAAACTTTGCCATAAGGGAGCAGAGCCCCGAAAATGGTCCGGCCTTTTTTGGCAGGTTGGCAATAGACAACCTTGATAATCAGTCCGTTCTGGTCATAATTTACGGTGGCCTCCGGGCTGAACGAACTCGTGTACAGCATCATGGAATAGACCGCCACGGCCACCACCACCATAAACCCCGCAATGGCAATCAGTATTTTCTTGGTTTTTGGATTCATAATCGTTCAAATGGATTGGTTACGGGGCAAATAACGCAATTTTATACCAAGAAAAACGATGTTGGGGCGCAATCTCCTTTACCCACTTGGCTTTCAGGGATTTATTAAATTTGCTGGTCTTTGACCAATCGGAGTTGGCGTTCAGCCTTACGGCAAGATTTTATCCTGCCTCTTTATGCGATTCGATCAGCTTGAAACCGGTCCCGTGCACATTGATGATTTGCAGGCGCTCGTCGGTCTTGAGGTACTTGCGGAGCTTGGTAATGTACACGTCCATGCTCCGAGAGTTGAAATAATTATCATCGTGCCAAATCTGTTTGAGGGCTTTGGAGCGTTCCAGTGTTTGGTTTTTGTTTAGGCACAACATGCGCAGCAGTTCGGCTTCTTTGGAAGTGAGTTTCTGCTCGCCAGCGCCATCCTTCAGCACTTGGGTGTCAAAATCGAAGGCAAAATTTCCAATTTTAAACTTGGTGGGCTCTGGGGGCGTGTTTTCTCCCCGTTTGGTGCGCCGCATGATGGCCTTGATCCGCAGCAAAAGCTCCTCCATGCTGAACGGTTTGTTTACATAGTCATCGGCCCCGATCTTGAGCCCCTTGATGGCATCTTCCTTCATGGATTTGGCCGTCAGGAACATAATGGGAACGGCTTTGTCCGATTTGCGCACTTCTTCGGCCAACGAAAAACCATCCATGATGGGCATCATGACATCAAAAATGCAAAGGTCATAAAGATTGGCCTTAAAGGCTTTAAGACCCGATTTGCCATCGCGGCAGAGGGTGGTGTCAAAGCCTTTTACATCAAGGTACTCTTGCAATATCTGCCCCAAGTTCTGATCGTCCTCAACGAGTAATATTTTAGTTTCCTTCATTTCGGTGTTGGTATGGTAATAAAATGGTGAATTTCGTTCCCTTGCCCAGTTCGCTCTTAACGCTGATGCTGCCATTGTGGGCATCCACCATCGTTTTGACGTAGCTCAGGCCCAAGCCAAACCCCTTTACATCGTGGAGATTGCCGGTGGGAACGCGATAAAATTTGTCAAATATTTTTGCGATTGTTTCTTTCGAGATTCCCAGGCCCCGGTCGGCAATGGTCACGATCAGGCCGCGCTTGCTGTCTTCAGTGCCGATGCGGATCTGGGGCTTGTCGGGCGAATACTTGTTGGCATTGTCCAACAGGTTGAAAATGATATTGGTCAGGTGCACTTCATCGGCCTCGACAACGGTGCGGCTGGCCAGCAACTGGGTGACCATTTCCCCGCCCCGGTTTTCGATCTGGATGGCAATGTTTTCAATCGTTTTCTCAATCACCTCGTGCACATCCACCCGCTGGAGGTTGAGCTTGAAATCCCCCTTTTCCAGCGTGGCAATTTGCAACACTTTTTCCACTTGCGAGCCCAGCCGCTGGTTCTCGTCGCGGATCACGTTCAAGTAGCGGGTGAACAGTTTCTCGTTGCTGCGCATGTCGGGGTCTTGCATCATCTCGGTGGCCAACGAAATGGTGGAGATCGGGGTCTTGAACTCGTGGGTCATGTTGTTGAT
>JAYUVL010000521.1:0-3832 GCA_043754075.1 Cytophagales bacterium
GGCACACATCCATGCCTTCGCTATTGCCGGTTTCGCGTTGGCGGAGCATGGTGGCCACCTCTTCATTGAGCATGGTCAAAATCTCGGCCGGGTTGGTCACTTGCCATACCCGCACGATTTTGTCTAGCAAGGTATTGGCAATGAGCGACATAAATGCTCCGGGCACCCCATGTCCCGTGCAATCCACTGCCGCTAGTACCGTGATGCCATTTATTTTGTTGAGCCAAAAAAAATCGCCGGAAACCACATCGCGGGGGCGAAAAATGACAAAATATTCTTTGAGCAGTAAGTTGGCTTTGGTTTCATAGGGCAGGATGGCTTGCTGGATTACCTTAGCGGCCTCGATGCTTTTATTCAACTTGTCATTGGCTTTTTTTAGTTCTTTATTTTGTTCCCGCCCCTTCTCTTCGCTCATTTTCATTTTGAGATAGGCTTTTCTCAACACTTGCTCGTTGGCGTTCAATCGCCGGTGGAGGTGCTCTTGGGCTTTGTTTTGGTCATTGAGCGCGTCGCGCTGGGCCACAATCTCTTCTTGCCCCTGCGCCAATTCTTGGTATTTAGTGTGCAGCTCCTGCTGGCTTAACCGTAGGGCGGCGGTGCGCTGGCGCACTTTTTCCTCCAACTCGGTTTTTTGCCGCTCGATCAATTGCTGGTTTTCCAAGAACGTATTGGCTTGTGCGGCGGCAGATTGTTTCATGGCGTACCGATATTCCCTGAGCTTTTGTGCCAGTGCCACTGCATAGAGCACCATCTCCACCGCCAGGCCAATTGGGAGGCTGTACAATGTCACTACTATGGGGCTGGACAGCAGGCCGTTGGATGATGAAATGGCAATAAATAAGCTGAAAAAGTAAACTATCCTTGCCACTATAAAAAACAGGGCCAATTGGTAGCCCTGCCGATAGAGCACCAATACCGAAAAAAAAGTGATGATAAAGACAATCAACCACAATGAAAGCACCAGCCGGTGCGAGAGGCTTTCCGAATATAAGTTGGTCAGTCCGGCCAATATCACGAGAAGGCTGGTGAGCCAGTAGCTTTGGTACCAAAACGGGGAGCGTGTTCGCAACTCAATAAAGCGGGCAGTAAACCACAAGATGGTGAGTCCGCCGAACGAGTTCATCAAAGGCACATAATGGTTGAGCCACGGGTGGTTGGGCCACAGATACTCAAAACTGTGCCCCGCCAGGTTGGCTGCCGCCAATGACATGCCCAAGATGGAGACGACGTAATAAAGGTAAACCGATTCACCCAGCGTTAGGTAAAAATACAGATTGTAGATAATGACGATCAAGAGCATTCCGTAATAGATGCCGAAGAGAAAATCATGCTGGTGATTAACCGCGGTGAAGGCGTCGCGAGTGCCCACGCGCATGGGCAAGAGCATGGTACGTCCGGTCTGGACACGGAGATAGTAGTCTTGTGGCCCCACTTGGCCCAAAAGCGGGAATTGGAAAGTGGTGGCACTTACCAACCGATCGTCAAAGCGCTGTTGAGTGCCCAACGTATCGGCTTGCCATTGGCCAGAAGCCCCCGGCTGATACAATACTAAGCGGGCGATGTTGGGGTTGCGCACTTCTAGGTAAGCGGGTTGGCCACTCTGGTTATCGACCCTAAACTTGAGCCAAATGGCAGAGGTGGTGATCCCTAAGTTGGGCAAGGCTTGGCCCAAGGGCGAAAACAAAAAGGAGGTGGGGCCATTGGTTACCTCTGCAATCCCTAACGCCGCGCCTGGATCGTCGCCCACCAGCAGCGCGGCCATCTTGAGATCGACCAACTCATTGGCCCCGCGCAAGACAATCACTTCTTGGGCCAACAACCTAAATTGGACAACAAGTAAACAAAACAGAAGGAAATGTTTTGTCATAGTCGAGACCTTTGCAAAAAGCATAAATGACAGGTGTGCCTAAAGTAAAACCACCGCCTAGGCACGACGAAGCTTGGCCATGTAAAATCCGTCAAACCCGAATTTTGAAGGTAAGATAACCTGCTCGCCCACCAATTCAAAACGGTCGGGGCTTCCTTCCAGAAATTTTTCGACTTGGCGGATATTTTCCGTTGGTAAAATACTGCAAGTGGCGTAAACCAACAAGCCGCCAGGCTTGGTCATTTGGCTATATCGCATCAAAATCTCGTGCTGGGTCTCTTTTACTTGGGCCACGAAATCGGGAGAGAGTTTCCATTTGGCATCGGGGTTGCGGCGGATCACGCCCGTGCCCGAGCAGGGTGCATCCAGCAGCACTAAGTCGGCTGATTCGCGGAGCCGTTTGATGGTCTTGTTGTTCTCGATGACTTTGGTGTCAATCATGCTGATACCGGCCCGGTTGGCCCGGCGGCGCAGCTCGTCCAATTTGAAGCCCTCCACATCCATTGCCGTGATCTTGCCCTGGTTTTGCATCAGGGCCGCCAAATGCAAACTTTTTCCACCCGCGCCCGCACAGGCATCGATCACGCGCATCCCCGGTTCCACGCCGGTGAAGGGGGCCACCAATTGCGACGAAGCATCCTGAATTTCAAACAAGCCCTGTTTGTAGAGCGGGTTGCCAAAAATATTGAGGCGTTTTTTGAGTATCAAGGCTTCGGGCACCGCCTCTAGCGGATAACTCTCCACATTTTGCCAAGCCAAATTTTGGTGCAGGCTTTCGCGGGTCCCCTTGAGGGTATTGGTGCGCAGCACTACTTGGGTGGGTTGGTTGAGGGCGGCCATTTCGGTGGGCCAAGCCTCGCCCAACTCGGCCGCGGCCATGTCGTCCAGCCAATCGGGGAATGAGTGGAGGATTTTGGGCACGTTGGCTATTTCGGCCAGTCGTTGGGTGATGCTGGCCGGGTGGATCTGGTCAAACTTTTGCAGATCGGGCAGCGGTTCGCCCCGCCACACCCAGTACACCCCAAACAAATGCCAGAGCGAAGCGTGTTTCAGTTCGGGTTCGCGCCCCGCCAAGGCCCAAAGCAGCCGCCAGTTGCGCACCATGTCATAGAGCGTCTCGGCAATGAAGCCCCGGTCGTGGCTGCCCCATTTGGGGTTTGACCTGAGGATGCCCTCGATCACTTTGTCAGCGTAGCGGCCTTCGCCAAAAATGGCGGACAGCCCGTCCACCACTGCTCCAACTAAATTCTGGTAAAGTTTCAATATGTTGCGCAATTAATTTGCAAATCTGACAATAGTATAAATATTTTCACCGAATCAACCACAGGGCTAGGCTAGGGCCAGCGCACCTGCCCGTCGCCGCGCACCACCCACTTGTAACTCGTCATTTCGGCCAGGCCCATCGGTCCCCGGGCATGAAGTTTTTGGGTGCTGATCCCGATTTCGGCCCCTAGCCCAAACTGTGCCCCATCGGTAAAAGCGGTCGAAGCGTTGGCATAAACGGCAGCCGCATCCACCCCGCGCAAAAATAGGGCAATGGCGGCCGGATCCTCGGCCAATATGGCTTCGCTGTGCTTGGAACTGTGCGTGGCAATGTGCTCCATGGCCTGATCGAGGTCATCGACGGTTTGAATCGCCATTTTATAGTCCAAAAATTCAGTGCCGAAGTGGGTCGGCTGGGCCATGTGCAGCAGTTCACTGGGATAATGGCCAACCAAGGCCGCATAGGCACGGGCATCGGCATAAATCTGTACTTCTTTGGTGGCCAGCGGCTCGGCGATGGCCGGCAGATCGGGCAAGCGGGCTTGGTGAACCAGTAGGCAATCGAGTGCATTGCATACGCTCACCCGGCGGGTCTTGGCATTGAACACAATCGCCCGGGTTTTGGCCAGATTGGCCGATTCATCCACGTAGGTATAGCCGAGCTTGTCCAGAAAGCGACGAAAATCCGCCTTTTCCGCGGGT
>JAYUVL010000522.1:0-7383 GCA_043754075.1 Cytophagales bacterium
GTACCAACACCGTGAAACAAGCAATCCCGGTCGCTAGGCCAGCGATGTTGATGAAGGAATACAGTTTGTCATTAAACAGCTTCCTAAACGACTGGATGAAGAAATCTTCGCTCAAAGCGGTTTCATGCAATTTGGTTTATCAATCCTGAAACTACCTGTCCATCAAATAGTTGAATAATGCGTTGGCTATAGGTGGCGTTTTCCGACGAGTGCGTCACCATCACAATGGTGGTGCCGGCCTCGTTCAGTTCGGTCAATATTTCCATTACTTCCCGGCCATGAACGGAGTCCAGGTTGCCCGTTGGCTCGTCGGCAAACAGCAATTGGGGATTGGAGACAATGGCCCGGGCCACTGCCACCCGTTGCTGGTGCCCACCCGATAATTGCAAGGGAAAAAATTGCTGTTTGTGGGCCACTTCCAGCATTTCCATCACCCGCTGCACCCGGCTGTGGCGCTCGCGTGGCCCTACGCCCAAGTACACCAGCGGCAGGGCAATGTTTTCATACACCGTCAGTTCCTCGATCAAATTAAAGTGCTGGAACACAAACCCGAGGTGTTTCCGTCGGTTTTCGGCCCGCTGGCGGTCGTTCATCTTGGACACTGGCCGATCCATAAAATAGATCTCGCCCGAAGTCGGTTGATCCATTAAAGAAATCAGATTGAGCAGGGTGGACTTGCCACAGCCCGATGGCCCCATGATGCTCACAAACTCGCCCCGCTCAATATTGATGTTCACCCCACGCAGGGCAACTGTTTCAATATTGAAACTTGTATATAGTTTTGCCAAATCAACCGTCTTGATGATCGCCATTTCATCGGGGTTATACCACTAATGGGGTTTAAATATAGGATCTAAAAAAATGCCACGGGTTTAATCCCTTATCTTTCAGGACGTTTAGACCCATCACTAATCAAAAATGTTCACCGGCGGACAGTTAGTGTTCATAATTGAACACCGCTGGCCATGCCAAAGTCCGATTTGATCAACCTTTATCCTACATTAAATTAATGTTAACCACCCATGATCGCAAAAATATTGTACGTAGAGGACGATATAAACCTTGGTTTTGTCACCAAGGACAACCTGGCCATGCAGGGTTACGACGTGTACCATTGCGAGGACGGGGCCGAGGCGCTCCAGGTGTTTGACCAGCAGCCCTTCGACCTGTGCCTCATCGATGTGATGCTGCCCGGGCTGGACGGCTTCGCGCTGGCCCAAGCCATCCGTGCCCGCCACCACGAAATCCCCATTATTTTTCTCACCTCCAAAGCCCAGAAAGAAGACCGGATCCGGGGGCTCAAAATCGGGGGCGACGACTACATCACCAAACCGTTCAGCATCGAGGAACTGGCCCTGCGGATCGATGTATTTTTACGCCGGAGCAAAATCAGCCCATCTGCCGCTCCCTCCAGCACCCCCGGCCGTTTTTCATTGGGCAGCTACCAATTTGATTACCCCAACCTGAGCCTCATTGGCCAACATCACGCCCAGTCACTCACCCAGCGCGAGGGCGATCTGCTCCATTTGTTTTGCCATAACCCGGGCCACATCTTGCGCCGCGAGGAAATTCTGATTGCTATTTGGGGTAATGATGATTATTTTAACGGACGCAGTTTGGATGTTTTTATCTCCCGCTTGCGAAAGTTCTTAAAAGAAGACCCCACCGTGAACTTGGAGAACATCCACGGTGTGGGCTTCAAGTTATCTTTTTAATCGGCTTTGGCCACGTTTACTGCCCACTGCCAGAAGGGTTCTTAGGCTTTTTTGGCCCAAGAATCCTTGAGGGTCACGGTGCGGTTGAACACTGGCCGGGCCGGGGTGCTGTCCTTGTCCACGCAGAAGTAGCCGGTGCGCTCAAACTGCACCCGATCCCCAGGCTGGCGGCTGGCAAGCGACGGTTCTACGTAGCCCTCCACCACTTTGAGGGAATCTGGGTTGATAAATTCCTTCCAATCGCGATCCTCGGGCACATCGGCCAAGTTCTCGAGCAAGAACAGCCGGTCGTACAGGCGCACTTCGGCGCGCACCGCGTGCTGGGCGTCCGCCCAATGGATCGTTCCTTTCACCTTTTTGCCCGAAGTGTCGGCCCCGCTCTTACTTTCGGGGAAATAAGTGCAATGCACCTCGATCACTTGGCCGTCGGCAGCTTTGACCACTTCATCACAGCGGATGATGTAAGCAAATTTGAGCCGCACTTCGCCCCCGGGCACCAGCCGGAAATAGCCTTTGGGCGGGTTTTCCATAAAATCATCTTGGGCAATGAACAACTCGCGGCCAAACGGCAGTTCGCGGGAGCCGGCCGCCGGGTTTTCGGGGTTGTTGATCGCGGGGAGGTGTTCAGATTGGCCCACCGGATAATTGGTGATCACCACTTTGAGTGGATCCAGCACCGCCATGGCCCGGTCAGTGTGTTTGTTCAGTTCTTCGCGCACACAGAACTCGAGCAGGGCCATCTCGATCAGGTTATCGCGCTTGGCAATGCCAATTTTATCGGCAAAAGCCCGGATCGCTTCGGGGGGATAGCCCCGGCGGCGCAGGCCCGAGAGGGTGGGCAGGCGCGGGTCGTCCCAGCCGTTCACCAACTTATCCGTCACCAACTCGAGCAGTTTGCGTTTGCTCATCACGGTATAGCTGAGGTTGAGCCGGGCAAATTCAATTTGCTGGGGGTGAAAAATATCAACTGCATCGATCAGCCAGTCGTACAATGGCCGGTGAACCTCAAACTCCAGCGTGCAGATCGAGTGGGTGATTTTTTCTATCGAGTCGCTGTACCCGTGCGCGAAGTCGTACATGGGGTAGATGCACCACGCATCGCCCGTGCGGTGGTGGTGGGCGTTTTTGATGCGGTACAGGGCTGGGTCGCGCAGGTGCATGTTGGGCGAGGCCATGTCGATCTTGGCCCGGAGCACTTTGGTGCCCTCGGCAAACTCCCCGGCCCGCATTCGGCGGAAGAGATCCAAGTTTTCTTCGGGTGTCCGCTGGCGGAAGGGACTTTCGGTGCCGGGCCGGGTGGGCGTGCCCCGGGTGGCAGCCATTTCCTCGGCGGTCTGGTCGTCCACGTAAGCCTTGCCCAACTGGATCAGTTGCTCGGCCCACTGATAGATTTGATCAAAATAATCGGAGGCAAAATATTCACCGTCCCATTCAAAGCCTAGCCAGCGCACATCTTCGCGGATGGAATCGACGTATTCCACATCCTCGGTGCTCGGATTGGTGTCGTCAAAGCGGAGATTGGTCTTGCCACCATACTTGTTGGCCAGACCAAAATTGAGACAAATGGATTTGGCGTGGCCAATGTGCAAGTAGCCGTTGGGTTCGGGCGGGAAACGGGTGTGCACCCGCCCCCCGAACCGACCCGAGGCCAAGTGCGATTCAACTATCTCTTCAATAAAATTAAGTGGTTCCATTCAAAATAAAAGTAAAGCAGTAAATGGTGGTTAAACGATTGGGCCCGATCACCTGTCTTCTATAGCCATGCCGGCCCAAATCGGCCAATGGCATTGCCCAACCGCAATATTACGCATATTCTTGGTTTGGGGGATGCCCGAGGTGCCATGCCAGGCAACCGGCCCGCAACGGCCCAAAGTCAAGGACTTCCGCTTATTTTCTGGGCAAAGCCTCGGACTTTGCTGTTCTTTTACTACAAGTATTGCTTATCATATCGTCAAAACAAATTTCACAAGGCTGACATTTGTAATGCTGACACTGTTTTTGAACACAATCTTTCCCATCTTCAGGTTTCCCCCCTTTTTACTGAGGGGTATCGGGCCACTGCGCCGCCTTGGTTAGAACAGCGCAGTCACCTGCATCCGGCCCAAGTGGATCACCGCTTGCCCGACCGAGCTGCGGCCCTCGTATTGGAGGTTGAGTTGGAGGCCGTTGCTCAAGCGTTGCTGCCATACGACGCTCCAGTTCAGGTTGCGGCCATTGCGCAGGGCCTCCAACATTTCGTAGCCGGTGGGCGTGTTGGGTTCGCCCGTATAGTTGATGTTGGCGTAGCGCAAGCGGGCATTCATGGTCCGTTGGCCTTCTTTAGCCCAGCGAACGTCCAGACTCATTTCGTTGAATACTGCTGTTTCGTCACCCTGTACATTTCGCTTGTCCTTGCGCTCGTAGATCCCAGTGAGCCGGAAGTTCGGGTTGGGCTGCCACGCCAGTTCGGGCCGCCATTGCTGCTGGGCCACCCGGTAGTTGCGGTTGGGCATAAAATCGGATCGGTTGCCGCGCTGGTCGGCCACGAAAGTCAGCCGGGCATTGATTGCCGCGTTGAGGTTATAGCGAAGCCCCGCCTGCCACTCGCGCTGTTGTCGGCCCTCAAACCCATTGGTGAGCAACTGTTTTTGTTCAGAAACCACCAGGGCCGCATCGGCCCCAAACTTGGGGTTGGTGCGTTGGTAAAACAGGGAGGAGCGAAAAATGTCTTGGTTGGAGAGCAGCAAACTATCGCTCACCGGCAAAACGGGCAAGAACCGAGGCAGCAATTGGCGGTCGGTGAACCGCTTGTTGATCGTCCACGAACTGACGTTGCTGAACCTGGCCGCAAACTGTTTGAAGCCCTTGGCCTTGATCCAACTTTTGGGAAAGCCAGCATTAAGGCGATAGCTCAAATTGTTGGTGAATGCATTGATATACAAATCGGTCGGGGTGAAGATCTTGATAAAATTGCGCTCGTCGGGGTTGATGGCCAAGTAAAATTCGTTGAGTTGTTGCACTCCGTCGCTGTTGTCGTCGCGCCAAGTGTGGGTGCCCTGGCCAGGATTGACGGCCAAAAACGTGAACTCGCGGCGTAGTTCGCGCCCCGATCCGTTTTGGAGGGTCAGTTCCGACCGGATGGCGTTTTGCCAAAAGTTGGCATTCCAATCTAATCGCCCCGTAATGGTCTCATCATTGGGCAAACTGCCCGACCCTGCCAAGCCCGGGGCCAAGTTTGCCAAGTTCCGGTACGTGGCGATAAGGCTAAAAAACTGGGTGCTGGTTTTGCGAGAAGCCGACACGTTGACTGTGTTGGCCCGGTTGGCCAGTTCCAATCGGCCCTCCCGGGGCAAAAAATCGTTGCGCAGGCTGTAGTCAGCGTTGAACAGCCATTTGGTGCTGTCGCCATTGCGCAGGTAGAAGCGGTGCTCGGCGAAGTTCATGGCCGTGGCCGCCACCGAGTCGTTGGCGGTGCGGCGAATGGCGTTGCGATCCACGGTGTAAGCGTAGCCGGGCACCAGTTTTTTGGCGCGGTAGGCCACCTCCACCCGCCAGCGATCCCACGTGGAGAGATAGGCCAGTCCACTGCGCTGCAACTGGTTGCGCATCACCAAGTAATTGGTTTGGATCAAAAATTTGCCCACGTTGAAGCCCCCATCAATGGCCTGCTGAAAACCGTTGACCTCTTGGCCCCGGCGGCGGCGGCTGTGGCGGAGGTTGAGGAAGGAATTGCCCGGCCCGGTTGTTTTGCGCAGCCCGAGCGAGGCATTGACGATTTGGTCGGCCACGGTGGCCTGCCGCACCACCGGCTGGCCCGCCGCCACCGGGCTCCCCAGCCCTGAACTGGGGGAGGTGTTGAGGGCCAGATCCAAGGCCCCCGCCTGAAAATCTACCGACCAGTCCCGGTCAAACTCGATGGCCCGAAACCGATCGATCGGGTTAAAATTGGGCTGATCGTGCTCCAGATCCAGGGCGCCCGACCATTCATACGCCTTTAACCGTCCTTGATTGAGAGGCTTGCCCGTATTGGCATACCCAAATTTGACGGCCCAAGCGCGTTGATTTTCATTGTTCACGGTCGAGTACAAGTTGGGGTCGTTGCGCGAAAAGGCAACTTCACCAAAAAACTTCTCACTTTTGTTTATTTGGTAGGCCGTGCCCGCCGTTATCATTTGGCGCTCGTTGGGCGCGGGCAACTGGCGTACTGGGGCATAGTTGCCCTGCGGCACGTTGTTTTGCGGGGCCACCCACACATACTCGCGCCCGTTGGCCGTGGGACTGCCCAGCACATAGTCGCCGCGCCCGGGGCCGACCTCGGAGAATACGAGGCTGAACAAGTTGGGCTGGGGCTGGTTGGCCCGGACAAACACCTCGTAGGTGCGCCCGCCCACGGTGGTATCGCGCTGGGTGTAGAGGATCCGGTTGGCTTCCCAATTCGCGACCGGCTGCGCCGAGGGGGCCACGGCCAGATCCAAGCTATCGCCAATGGCGGCCAAGATGCGCCGCCCGGCCGTGTCCAAGTTGGCGAGCAACGGATTGTTGGGGTTGTCGCGTTCGCGGTAGAACTGGCCAAAAAAGCTCCACTTGCCGATTTCTTGGTGATGGTCGGCCACCAAAATGCCGCGTGAATAGCTTTGGACATTGTATTCAAAGTCGATCCGAACCCGGGAAAACCGCGTGACCACCACCCGGTTGGTGAAGGTGATTTCGGCCGTGTTATAGTCGATCACATAATCGTAGTTGAACCCCCGGGTCAGCAAACGGTTGTCCAAATACACGCGCTCTGAATTGGCCAAAATGATGATAAAACGTTCATTGCCCGGCCCGCGCAAGCGGTAGGGCCCCAGCACTCCCTCCTGCACGGGCACGATTTGTGAATAAAATCGGCCCTTGGCGGCGGCAATGGCCACCCGGGATCGGGCGCGGAGTAGTTGGCCACCCTTGGTCACCCGCCCGGTGTCAGCCCCGTAAGTGGTTTCGGCCATTGCCCCCAACACATTTTTGTAATAGCGCAAAAACTGCGACGGCGGGCTGCCAATGCTGCCCGGTTTTAGCAAGGCTGGCGGCGTTTGGAGCACAATGTCGCCCGCACTCAAACTGACCAACGGATGGGCCAACTTGATGAACACCCGGTCAAATTGTTGTAGCTGCTGGGTATTGCCTTCGGGCTGGAAGGGCACGTTCTGGTCGGTCAAAACCGCAGTCAGGTGGATTTCGTCCGAGATTTTGCCCTCCAATTGGAGATTGAGCGCCGATTGGACGACCACATCTTGGCGGTTGCCAAAGCTGATGCCCCGCGTAATGCTGCCGCTTTTTTGCAGGCCCCCGTAGCTGAACAATTCTTCGCGGGGCTGGCCGGAGGGCAAGGTTTGGCCGTCGTCGGGCCGGGGGGGGATGTAACTGTTGGGCTTGTCATAGCCACCGGAGTCATATTTGGCCTGATCGCGCCGGAAGATTTTTTTGGTCAACAAATAGGGCAGTACCCGGTAACAGATCAGCACCGAATCGGGTCGGGCCGGGCCGGGCACAAACAGGCGCAACGTATTGGCGTTGAGGTCATAATACAACGATATCCGATCGCTGGCCCCCAACTTTGGGCCCGCCCCGCCCACTTTCTCGGCCCAAATGCTATCCGGCACGAGCGATAGGGTGTCGGGTGTGAAAGTAAAAGCATAGCCCGCACTATCGG
>JAYUVL010000523.1:0-6576 GCA_043754075.1 Cytophagales bacterium
GGATGAAAACGGTCTATGCCCGCTTCATGGATGCAGCAGGGACTGTTTCAAATATTGTTTCAGCCGATTTCTATTTGGACAGCCAACCCCCCATCAATCCCAAATTGGTCATCAATCAGAACGACGAATTTACCAACAAAAGAGAAGTTACGCTGAACTTGAGTGCCGAGGGGGCCACCGAGATGTTTGTGCGCGGTGGCAATGAGTGGGTGCCCTATCAGCCGCAGATCGCTTGGACGCTAGAACCTGGTGATGGAGATAAAGTTGTTTCGGTTCGGTTTCGCGATGAAGTGGGCAACGCCTCCATTGTGGTCAACGATGGTATCCGATTGGACACTGAACCGCCTCAACTGCCCAGAATAGCAGTGAATGGAGGCAACAAATACACCAAAGAGACCAGCCTAGCGCTCAAATTGTCGGCCATTGGTGATGTGTACGAGATGCGTGTGAGCAATGACAGTACTTTTAAAAATACGACTTGGCGGTTCTTTAACAATAGTTTGGCCGGTTGGGGCATTAGCGATTCGGACGGTATGAAATATATCTATGCGGAGTTTCGCGATCGGGCGGGCAACATGTCAGATATTGCGATGACCCAAATTTTGCTGGATCGGACCGCTCCCACCAAGCCTTCCGTCGAGATTGTGGGCGACAAGAGCAAGATTACCAACGACACGAGCGCCACCGTTGATCTCAAAATCGGGGCCGATGGGGCCGAATACATGATGGTGAGCAATGCCAGCACTTTTTACGGTGCCAAATGGGAAATTTATAAACCCAGCTACAAAGGTTGGAAACTGGGCGGCTCGGGCGAAGATGGAGAGAAAGGCGTTTATGTAAAATTCCGCGATAAAGCGGGCAATGTTTCTGATGCTGCCTCTATCAAGATCAAGCTCGATCGCACTGGTCCAGTGGACTGCCACATCACCATTGACCGCAACCGGGAGTTTACCATCCAGCCCGATAAGACGGTCGAGTTGGAGATCAAAGCCCGGGGAGCGACCAAAATGAAACTCGCCAACAGTACCAGTGAACTCCAAAAAGCACCGTGGGAGCCGTTTGCCCCCACCAAAAAATGGCAGTTGCCAGGTGATGATGGCCTAAAGAGCGTCGCCGCTCAGTTCTCGGATGATGCGCCCAATTTATCGGATGTCGTGATGGACAACATCATTTTGGACCGCAAGCCCCCCTTTGAATGTAGCATCGAGATCGATAAGGGTGAAGAAATAACCAGCGATCCCGACAAAGTGGTCACCCTGCAAGTTCGGGCCAAAAACGCGGTCAAAATGATGATTGGCAATACCGAAGACTTTGCCGCCGAGCGTTGGCGGGGCTACTCCGACGCCAACATCAGCTGGGCCTTGGTTGGCAACGATGGCAAAAAGACGGTTTATGTCAAATTTCAGGATGAAGCTGGCAATGAATCGGCGGTTTATTCCGATGAAATCAATATGGATCGTACGCCGCCCAAGAAAGGAACGGTCAAGATCCTGACCGAAAACAGCATTTCCAAAATCCAAAAAGTCGAGATTGAGCTGTTTGCCCAAGACGCAATCGAGATGATGCTCTCCAATTATTATGACTTCCGGGAAGCCAAGTGGGAGCCTTATGCCACCAAAAAAGAATGGCTGCTGGCTGGTGGTGACGACGGGGTGAAGTATGTCTTTGTTAAGTTTCGGGATAAGGTCAAGAACGTATCGGCAGTTTCACACGACAAAATTGGGTTGGATACCAATGCGCCCAAAGGAGGCGACATAAAAATTGAAAATGGCGCAAAATACACCACTAACATTGGCAAGCTGGTTTCTTTGAAACTCAGCGTGCAGGGTGGTGAATTTATGATGATCAGCAATGACAAGGACTTTACCAACGCAACTTGGCAGAAATTTGAGCCTTATTTCTTCAAATGGCGGCTAGATGGCGAAGACGGCGAGAAACACGTGTACGCCAAATTTAAGGACAAGGCCAACAATGAAACGCAACCCGTAACGGCCACCATTATACTGGATCGCCAACAACCCTACGATGCCGGGCTGGTCATTAACAACAACGATGGCTGCACCAACGCGGGCAATAGCCGGGTGAATATTGGAATCAAGGCCACTGGGGCCACCGAAATGAGCGTGAGCAACACTACCGCTTTCAACGGCGCAGTTTGGGAGCCGTTTAAGCCGAGCAAAGAATGGCCCCTTTCGCCCAGAGATGGTGAAAAAACGGTGTATATCAAGTTTCGTGATGAAGCGGGAAATGAAACCAAACTCGAATATGCCAAGATATTGCTTGATACCGAAGCACCCATTCCCGGAGTACTAAAAATCAACGGTGATAACACTTTGACCAAGGAAGCAACAGTGTCCCTCACTTTCAATGCCCGCAACGCCATGTTTATGGTGGTGTCCAATTCGGCCAAATTTGAGGATGGAGTCTGGGAACCTTATCAAGCCAGCAAACGGTGGGCCCTCAAGGAAGGCCCAGGCATGAAAAGGGTGTATGTCAAATACAAAGACGGCTGCAACAATGAGTCTGCGGCCATCTACAAAGAAATCACCCTTAGCTACGATCAGTTTGGCCAGAGCGGGCCTGCCGAACCTAAGCGGTAAAACATATCCAATCATTAAACTGTTGTTTGACCAAAAGTAGGGGCCAGTTCTCCTACTTTTGGTTTTTTTGGTTTACCCTTTTCCCCGATGCTCAAAATCGCTTGGTCAAAGATCTACGCCCATCCGTTGCCAATGGGCCACCGTTTTCCAATGGCGAAATACACCTTGCTGCCCGAGCAACTGTGCTACGAAGGAACCGCAACCTCTGACAATTTTTTTTGCCCAACCCCTCCGCCCGAAGCCCTCATTTTGGCAGTGCACACCGCCCAATGGTGGAGCAAGCTTCAGCACCAAACCCTCACCCCGGCCGAGATCCGGGCCACTGGCTTCCCCCTTTCAGCAGACTTGGTGCTGCGCGAGATTACCATTTTGGCTGGCACAGTGCGGGCCACCCATTTTGCCCGTCAATATGGCATTGCCATGAACATTGCCGGCGGCACACACCACGCCTTCACTGATCGCGGCGAAGGCTTTTGCTTGCTCAACGATGTAGCGGTGGGGGCGCAACACTTGCTGGATCACCACCACCTGCAGCGCATCTTGGTGGTTGACCTAGACGTTCATCAAGGCAATGGGACGGCTCAGGTCTTTCGCAATGAACCCCGGGTGTTCACTTTTAGTATGCACGGAGAGAAAAACTATCCTTTGCGCAAAGAGCGATCGGATTTGGATCTTGGCCTGCCCTGTGGCACAGGTGACAAAGCATACTTGGCCCAGTTGCAATCCAACTTGGCCCGGCTCTTGGATCTAGTGGCCCCGGAATTTGTGTTTTACATTGCGGGGGTGGATGTGCTGGCCACCGACAAACTGGGCAAGCTAAGCCTGAGCCGGGCAGGGTGCAAAGAGCGGGACCGAATAGTGTTGCAGGCTTGCCGCATCAACCGCATACCCGTGTGCGTGAGCATGGGCGGAGGTTACTCCGAGCGCCTTGCCGACATCGTGGAAGCGCACGCCAATACCTATCGGTTGGCCCAGGAAATCTACTTTTAACATCTGCCCAATCTTATCCAACCAAGAAAAAATAAAACAAAACCAAGTTTTGTTGTGTTACCTATGGCCCATGCAACAGCAATCATCGGGTAGAAGTTGTGCTTGTAAGGTTTTCTTGGTTCGGCCAATAATGTGGGTCCCAAAGCCGGGGCACAAGCCTTTACCAAATGATCCGCCAAGCACGTCACCTTTTCACTTGGTTTTATTGCCAGAAAAAGAAAGTTATTGGCAATAATATTACACAATCTCTTCGGTAGCCCAATGTGACCCACACAATAATGGGGCAGCATTTGATTTAGTTTTATCATCATTTACTAATCAAACTAACGCTAAGTCTGTATGAATTACAGAACACTCATTCTTTTGTCCCTGTGCCTATCGGTGAGCATGCTCGGATCGGCCAATGACCCCAAACCTGGTCGCCCCGACCAGCAAACGACACCACTGGCCAACGGCAACTTGGTGGAAATCCTTGTACACCACTTATACGAAACCGCCCATTTGGAGAAATACCATCTGGATGAAAGCGTGCTCCGCTACGCTTTTACCGGCTATCTGAACCTGCGGGGCCGGGGGCAAATCTTGGACAAAGGCATCTTGACCGTCATTGATTTCAGCCGCCCATCCACCCAAAAGCGGCTGTGGATCATCAATGTGGTCAAACAAAAACTGCTGTTGTACACCTATGTGGCCCACGGAGTGAACTCGGGCACCAACCTTGCGACCCAATTTTCCAATGTGCCCGAGTCGTTCAAGAGCAGCCTTGGGTTCTATGTCACCGCCGAGACCTATGAAGGCAAGCACGGTTTATCGCTGGCTTTGGACGGGGCCGAGCCAACCATCAATTGCAAAGCCCGGGAGCGGGCCATCGTGTTGCATGGATCCGACTATGTGAGCGCCCAGCACATACTGAGCAAAGGCCGGCTGGGGCGCAGTCAGGGTTGTCCAGCAGTGCCGATGGATCTCAAGGACAAGATTATCAAATTGATTAAACACCGGACTGCCCTTTTCATCTATTATCCAGACGAGGATTATTTGCGCAAGTCGACCTATTTGCACAACACCTTCTCGGGCTTGGCGCAGTAAGAAAGGTTTTAGTTGGTCGAGTTAAACTCTTTTTTAATGGTCAAATAGCCTGGATAAGGAATGTCCAACCCAGCAATCCGGATGTAGGGCCGGATCTTGAGCGCAATCCGATTGTTGTCGTTGCCCTTGGCCGTGGCATCGAGCAGGAAATTCAACGCCCCGCTCCGTTCGCTGCCCGCAAACAGTTTTTTCAAATCCAGTCCCACATTGACTGGAATGATAGCGGTTCCGCCATTAGGGGCAACCTCGACCCGTTGATTGAAATTGCCCGAGACGATGTCTTTGCCATCTACTTCGGCAATCCAGTCCATGCGGATCATCGAGGCCAATTGGGTGTTGGGGTTTTTGACTTCTACATTGACCACGAAGTTGAGCGGGAACTCGGTTTTGGTCCAAGCTTGCCCCAGCGTGGCAATGTCGGCAAAGCCAAAGTCGCTCAGGCTTTTCTTGCCTTCCAGGTTGATGCCCGCTACGTTGAATGTGCCGACATCTTGGCGCCGAAAACTACAGTTGGCAAAATTTTGCATTTGATTAATGGCTTGACAGGCGGTCATTGACAACTCAACGAACAATACCAATAATAGATAGCGGAATATGTGGGTGCTGCGCAACATGATGAAAGGGAATAAGGATAAAGCAATAAAGCGAGATAACAAAAGTCGCTTTGGCGGTAGAACACCAGCCGCTCCTCAAATTTACAAACTTAGGCCGGCCCTTTCGTGGGGAACCAGCATTTTAGTGGGCACTGCCCTGACAATTTCTTGCTTAAAACCCTCAATTAAGCTTTTTTTAACAAAACTGCGGTGGGTAACCAAACCGATCTCGCGGGTCGGGGCGGGGTGCTGGAAGTGGCGCACCCGGTTGAGATCGGTTGCGGAAAGGCCGCTTAGGGACAATTCGGGCAAAATCGTGCTGCCGTGGTTCATCTCGACCAATCGTTTGAGCGTCTCGATGCTGCCCGTTTGGTATTCCAATTTCAAATTTGGTTGACAATTGGCCTTCAACTCACATAAATTGACCACTTGCGACCGGAGGCAATGGCCCTCGGTCAGGAGCAGTAGTTCATTTATGTCAAGATCGGCGGGCACGATTTCGGTTTTGGCCGCCAATACACTCCCGTCCGAGATGTAGGCCACCAGCGGCTCGTAAAAGAGGGGCACCTCGTCAATCGATGGGTCGTGGAGTGGGGTGGCCATCAGCCCACAATCGAGCAAGTTGCTTGTCAATTGGCGAAGAATCTCCTGGGTGGGCAGCTCGGCCACCGAAATGTTCACTTTGGGGTTGTCGCCCAAAAATTTCACCAAAAACAATGGCAATAAATACGGGGCCAGCGTTGGGATAATGCCCAAGCGGAGGTGGCCTGCCATCTCATTTCTCCGGTCCGCAATGATTTCTTTGATCCGGCGGTGTTCGGCCAAAATCTTGTGGGCCTGCTCAACCACTTCTTGACCTATCTCGGTGGGCACTACGGGCTGCTTTTTGCGGTCGAACAACCGAACGCCCAATTCCTCTTCCAATTTTTGGATTTGCATGCTCAGGGTCGGCTGGGTGATAAAGCACTGGTTGGCCGCCGCGACAAAGCTGCGGTGGGTGTCCACGGCTATTATGTATTCCAATTGGGTTATGGTCATAAATAGGTTACTTTTGTTTCGGTTGTCCCCCGATTGGGACAAAGCTAACCTAATATACCCAACATGAGAAAAACACTTTTTGCTTTGGCAATCGCCCTGTGCGGGGCCACTGCATTTGCCCAAACGGCTACGGTGACGGGCAAAAAAATCACCATTGGCCTAGAAATATACAGCCTCCGAGCCTTGTTGGCCAAGGATGTGCCCGGAACATTGGCCAAGATGAAGGCCATGGGCTTCCGCGAACTGGAAGTATCGGGTTATTATGGGAT
>JAYUVL010000524.1:0-17198 GCA_043754075.1 Cytophagales bacterium
CAAATGAAAGAATTAAACATCAATAGGAATGACTTTAGAGGAGAATGGAACTATACAATTTCTCCTAAATTGTGAATCTTATTCATTGACAGTTCCTTACCTAAAGTTTTGAAGGGGAGTTTTCGGGTCCGGGTAAAATCGGAGGGTTTTGGAGTAGAACCAAAATTTTGATTTGCCATTTTTTTTGTGAACTTTGTATGGGAGGTATGGGGTTTTTGACGAAACAAAGATAGGTGTTTTCACCTTTTGCCAACCATACCACTCACCGACCGCTATCAACACCTCAATTTCAAGGTTTTTATAGGGGTTTTAACAACAACAGTTTACATTGCCATGCGGGAACCTA
The DNA here is from genome assembly GCA_043754075.1 of Cytophagales bacterium. Taxonomy (GTDB): domain Bacteria; phylum Bacteroidota; class Bacteroidia; order Cytophagales; family Thermoflexibacteraceae; genus JALONO01. The sequence continues at coordinate 347 of JAYUVL010000524.1, forward strand.
GCCCCATCGACCACCATGCTTCAACTGCTCGCTCGTTTGTCCCAAGCCATTAACCGCCTCAATGAAGGGGTGGGGTTGGCCGTTTCATGGCTCACCACTGTGCTGGTGTTGATGTTTTGCTACGATGTTATCACCAGGTATGTGTTCAATTACAGCAACGTGGCCATGTTTGAACTGGAATGGCACTTGTTTGCCATCATTTTTTTGGCTGGGGCGGGCTACACGCTGCGACACGACAAGCACGTGCGGGTAGATGTGCTGTACGCTAAGTTTTCGCCCAAAAACCAAGCGTGGGTCAACCTGCTGGGCACCCTCGGTTTTTTGTTCCCCTTTTGCCTCATTGTGCTCAAAAGTGCGTGGCCCTACACTGAAATTGCCTACCGGATCAGCGAAGGGTCATCTGACCCGGGGGGACTCCCCTACCGCTTTGTGATCAAAGGTTTTATGTTGATCGGTTTTGGCCTGCTCTTGTTGCAGGGCATTTCGCTCATCACGGCCAGCCTGATTACCTTGGCGGGGGGAGATGCCCGAAAAGTGCGCTAAAAAGTCCATGCAATGGTTTTCGGTTGGCCAAATGGCTTTCTATCCGATTTTCAAACCGACCAAGGCGGGTCGCGATCGCCATCTTGGCATTAACGAACAACTTGCTGTCAAAATTGGGGCGGGATTTGGTCGTCGCAGGGAAATCAAATAGGCTGAGCCAGTCAGATGTGCTATGCTTCACTTGAATAAGTGGCTGCTTGTCATTAGCCTACCTTAAGTTTTGGTAGACTTACATTTTTAAATAATTGATAATCAAAGCGTTAAATCCATCAAGTTCCTACCGTTCAATTCTTTTAACTACCTAATTGATAATAAACTGATAAAAAAGAAAAAACTAATTAGGTAAATTGTCTTAACGCTTTTAATTTGGCCATCAAACACCAAAATAGCCTAATTCGTGGTATAAATTACAAAAAATGAAAGCATATTTGATCCGGCTGTACGAATATAATCATTGGGCCAATGCTCAATATTTTGCACTGTTCCGCACGGCGCCCTTGATTCCCGAGCGGGTGCAATTGCTGATGAGCCATGTGTTGGTGGCCCAAAAACTTTGGCTGTCCCGCATTCAGGGCCAGCCCGATTTGTCGCTCCATATCTGGCAAATGGAACCGGTGCCGGTACTGGAAGCCTTGGCGGCGGCCAATACCCATGACTGGCTCCGGTATTTGCAAGCGGCTGATCAAGTGGAGCTCGACCGGCTGATGACCTACGAAAATTTCCAAAAAATCACTTATACCAACCAAGTATCGGACATTATTGTCCATACGGCCAATCATGCGACTTATCACCGCGCCCAAATGGCGGTATTGTTTCGGCAGGCTGGCATCACGCCACCCAATACCGATTTTATCACCTATGCACGGGAAGAAATGGCAAAAAATACTCCACACACTAGCTAAAACAGGTAGAAAACCTGCAAAAACGAAATGATGAGGCCAACTCCAGTAGATTAACGCAGGCCCAACATCTCAAGTTTGTGCGATAGTTCAGCGATTTGTTGGCGGAGTTGGGCTTCTTGGCTGGTGCTGCCCCGGCCACTCTCGCCCAAGTTCACAATCGTTTCCAAGTTCTGGATGCGCTGCTTGAGTTCGGCAATTTCCCGGCTTTCGGTCAATGAAAGTGGCCCCCGGGAAATATTGGGGCCATTGCTCAACTGAAACTTCTCTCTTTCAAAGCTGATCCGCTTGAGCCGAACAATGGAATGCAAATGATCGAGGTAAGGGCAATAAATAAAATAACGGGTTCCATAAAGTCTAAGTTTATTCAATTGTAATTTTACGAAAAAATGAATGAGATGTTGAACTTTTGGGGGAAAATTTTAATTTGGGCAGTCTCAACGCTGGCTTTATGGGCCTGCAACCCAGCCACGAGCCCACAACAGGCCCAATCACCCGTGCCCGACAAGCCCCCAACTGTCCTGATTGGTCAACCAGACCCAACAAGTAGAAGTCCGGTCGCCAATCGTCCCGCCCACTTTCGGGATAGTTTGCTGGCATTGCCCGATACGGCTTGGGTGGAACTCACCCAACTTGACCCAAGTTTTGTGCTGGATATCAAATACGCAACCGACGATAATTTCACTAAGCAGGTACTTTATGACTGCCCTCGCTGCTTTTTACGCAATAAGATAGCCAAAGATTTAATCGCAGCGCACGCGCAAGTCAAGAAAAAAGGCTATCGGATGAAAATATTTGATGGCTATCGCCCCTTGGCAGTGCAATGGAAAATGTGGAACCTCACCCCCGACAAGAAATATGTGGGCAACCCACGCAAAGGATCCATGCACAACCGGGGCTGTGCGGTCGACTTGACCCTCATCGATGCCCAAGGCAAGGAGCTGGATATGGGATCGCCCTATGATTACTTTGGCAAGGTGTCTCACCTTTACTATCCCCACTCCCAAGCCGTGATGGCCAACCGAAAAATCTTGCAAACCGCTATGACGGGCCAAGGATTTCGTTTGTTGGCCACTGAATGGTGGCATTTTTCGCATAACCGAGCCTACCCAATCAGTGATTTTCCCATTCCCTGCCAATAGCCGGAGACGACGAATGTACTGCGCGCATGAACGAGGTCAATCGTGGATCGTAAAGCGATCGGCATCCCGATCGAAGGGGAATTGCTGGCGGAAACTGCGCAATTCGTCCAGATCCAAGGTGCGCGTGGCAATGACGGGTTCGTCTTTCTGGTAAAACAGCTCCTCGCCCTTGAAATTGAGCATGGCCGACTCGCCCACATAAGACTTGCCGGCGGCATCGGTGCCCACCCGGTTCACGCCGACACAATAGGCCAAATTCTCAATGGCCCGCGCTCGGAGCAGAGTGTTCCACGCGTGGTTGCGCGGGAGCGGCCAATTGGCCAAATAAATGAGCAGGTCATATTGGAGGTCGGGCGACCGGCGGCTCCAAATCGGAAACCGCAAATCATAACAGATCATGGGGCAGATTTGCCAACCCTTCAACTCTACCACCAACCGTGCCGTGCCAGCCGTGTAAGCCGCATTTTCGCCCGCTAGACGGAACAAATGGCGTTTGTCGTAGATCTGAAACTGTCCGTCGGGCGGCATCCAGATTAGGCGGTTAAAATATTGGCCATTGGCTTGGGCGATGTAACTGCCCACTACCACCGCTCTGGTTTGTTCGGCTTGTTGGCGCAGCCACTTGAATGTGGTCAGGTTCATGGGCTCAGCCAATTTGGCGGCATTCATGCTGAATCCAGTGGTGAACATCTCGGGCAGGATAATTAAATCGGTTGGTTGCCCGATTTGCCATATTTTTTCTTCAAACATCGCCAGGTTTGCTGGGATATTTTCCCAGTGCAAATCAGACTGGATGAGCGAAACAGTGAGGGAGGTGGCCAGCATGGAACAATGGTTGGGGTAATGACCTCGGCAAATGCTTAACGACGCATTTTGCCCTTGATTTTTTGCATTTGGGCCGGGCTCATCTGGTTCATCTTCTTCATCATTTTGCGCAATTCGTCAAACTGCTTGATGAGATTGTTTACTTGCTGAACGGTTGTCCCGCTGCCGGAGGCAATCCGCTTTTTCCGGCTGCTGTCCAAGGAATCGGGGTTGGCCCGCTCAAACTTGGTCATAGAATGGATAATGGCCTCAATTGGTTTGAAGGCATCGTCATCAAAATCCATCCCTTTCATCATTTGACTCATGCCGGGGATCATACTGACCAAATCTTTCACATTGCCCATCCGTTTGATCTGCTTGATCTGGGACAAGAAGTCGTCAAAATCCAGTTGGTTTTTGCGAATTTTTTGTTCAATCCGTTTGGCCTCGTCTTCGTCGTAGGCCCGCTGGGCGCGCTCCACGAACGAGAGCACATCCCCCATGCCCAAGATCCGTTGGGCCATCCGGTCGGGGTAGAAAAGGTCGATAGCCTCCATTTTCTCACCCGTGCTGATGTATTTGATGGGCTTGTTCACCACCCGGCGGATGGAAAGCGCGGCCCCGCCCCGCGAGTCGCCGTCGAGCTTGCTCAGCACCACGCCATCAAAGTCGATCCGCTCGTTAAAGACTTGAGCCGTATTGACTGCATCTTGCCCGGTCATGGAATCGACCACAAACAAGGTTTCGGCGGGTTGCAGGACCCGTTTCATTTCGGTTATTTCACGCATCAGCCCTTCATCCAGCGTCAATCGGCCGGCTGTATCAATAATGACCACCTTTTTATTGGCCATTTTGGCAAATTTAACAGCATCTTGGGCAATCTGGACGGGGTTGGTCGATCCGGTCTGGTCGGCATACACTTCCACACCAATTTGCTGGCCCAAGGTTTTGAGCTGTTCAATGGCCGCTGGGCGGTACACATCGCAGGCGGCGAGCAATACTTGACGACCTTGATTTTTGATCAGATTGGCTAGTTTACCCGAGAAAGTGGTTTTTCCGGCCCCGTTCAGGCCCGCAATCATGATGATGGCCGGATCGCCTTTGAGGTTGATAGGCTGTTGTTGTCCGCCCATCAGATCCACCAATTTATCAAAGACAATCTTGGTAAACAGTTCCCCCGGTTTGACAGAGATCAACACATCGCGACCCATGGCGGTGTCTTTGATCTCATCCGTGATTTCTTTGGCAATTTTATAGTTTACGTCCGCATCCACCAAAGCTTTGCGAATTTCCTTAACGGTGGTCGCAACGTTGATTTCAGTGATTGAACCTTGCCCTTTGAGGGTCTTAATGGCGCGGTTGAGCCGATCGCTTAAATTCTCAAACATGATCAGTAAAATGATAATTTCCCCCGAAAGGGAGGTTTGGCGCACCTCTCGATAAACCAGCCTCGGTCAAGGGGCCGCTTGGCAAAAGATAGACCGCAAATTTAGGTGAATAACCCCCATTTAGCAAAGTAGGTAGCCAGTCTTTGCGCTGTAATTTATAGGGTTTTGACTTGGTTCCTCCGCCTTTAAAAATGAAAGTTGACTGTCCGCTTCACTTCGGGCGACAAACTGAGGGCCACCGGGCAAGTGAGGGCTGCATTTTTGAGCATTTGGCGTTGTTTGTCGGTCAAGTCGGGGTTGGGCAGGTACATATCGACCACGATTTCGCCAATCCGGCGGGGGGAGGCCACCATGATTTTTTCCACTTCGCAGCGCAACCCGCTCAGATCAATGCCCTCGCGCTGGGCCAATATGCCCATGGTGGTCATTTTGCAACTGGCCAGGGAGATGCAGGCCAGATCGGTGGGCGAAAACGCCTCGCCCTTGCCGTGGTTGTCGGTCGGGGCATCGGTCAGGATCTGGGTACTCGATTTAAGGTGAATGGCCTGGGTGCGCAATTCCCCCAAATAATGGTTCTCAAATTGGTACATAAGCAATAGCAATGAAGTGAAACAAGTGATATCGGGGCAATATTCCAGTTTTTTGGGGCCGATTCCAAATGCCGGCTGGTTGAGTCGCTTGGCAGGCGCGTTCCGACTTACCGTTCCTTGCCAAAATTGGCAATTGGGCCTTCGCTTGCCATCTGAAGTGTGCAACGGGCATAGGGGCCGGCTTACGGCCAGCCGCTGTGCAGTGCAGTGTGACCGAGCAAGGAAAGGCGACACAGAAACAGGCCAACCGAAAGGCCGGTCAGCCTATTGATGAAACAATAAAACCTACCGGCCTAGGACTCAGCGTGACTGTGGTGCTGGATCAAAAACGGCTGCCAATTTTCGTCGCCCACCCCGGCAAATTCGCGGAGGAAGACCACATACGAGGGCCGGAAAGGAGAATACGGCAATTTGAAACCAGCCCGCTCGGGGGTGTCATTGCCCTTGCGCGAATTGCAGCGCTTGCAAGCCGTCACCAAATTGGTCCACTGGGTTTTGCCACCCTTGGAGCGGGGTACCACGTGGTCCAGTGTGAGTTCGTCCCGCGATCCACAATAAACGCAACGATAATTGTCGCGCTTGAACACATTGTGCCGGTTGAGCATCACCGCTTTGAACGGGACGTGGGCATAATTGCTCAGGCGGATGACCGATGGCATATTGTAGGCTTGAGATACCGTGCGGAGATATTGGTTCTCCACCGAGTGGACTACTTCTGCCTTGTCGGTAAATACCAACAAAAAAGCTTTGTAAACGCTGCACACCGTCAACGCCCGGTAGTCGGAGTTCAGTACGAGCACTTTTCTACCCATAACACTTACGCAGTTGGAATGAAGATTTATTGTGTATCAACCGAGTTGAATTTTTAAAAGTTCAACTCCGCTGCCTTTTGGCCAAAATCCTGATCTGGCGTAATTTATGCTTTTGCGTTTAATTTTCAAATATCTTTGTTGGCCACACTATCAATATTTAACAATAAATTCATTCCACTAATTCCTTGGCCCACTGGCAATGTGGTGTGCCCGGGGGTGCAATCATATTTGGAAATAAATTTTAGCCCGTCATGCAACTCTCCCTTTTTTCGTGGTGTCTTTGGATTGTAAATGTTCAGATACGCAAAATGGCTTTGACGGTGGCCTTATCCCCAACACATTGGTTGCCCGAACGCGCCGCAAAAGAGGTGAGCTTGGGCACTGTATGGCACAATGCCCGGCAAGATGTGATCGATGGCTGCAAAGCAGGCGACCGCAAAGCCCAGTTTGATCTATATAAACTCTACGCCAAAGCAATGTACAACGTGTGCGTGCGCATTACGGGCAACACTGCCGAGGCTGAGGATGTATTGCAGGAAGCGTTTTTGCAGGTGTTCAGCAAGATTGGGCTTTACCGGGGCGATTCAACCTTTGGGGCATGGCTCAAGCGGATAGTGATCAATGCCGCACTCAATACCGTGCGCAAACGACGGCTGGCATTCGTGGAACTGGTGAACGACGAGCATGAACTGGTTGAAGTTGACCAGCCAGACGAGGAAGCGTTGTTGTGGCAAGTGGCCCAAGTGCGCCAAGCAGTACAGCAACTGCCCGATGGCTACCGAATTGTATTTTCCTTGTATCTGTTGGAGGGATATGACCACGCTGAAATCGCCGAAATACTGGATATTTCGGTTTCAACCTCCAAAACACAGTACAACCGGGCAAAAAAACGGTTGTTGGAATTGCTAAAAGAAAGAAAATAGTCCTTGACATAAAGTAACGATGAGCAAATTAGAAGAATTTATCCAAAAAAATCGCCAAGACTTTGATGCTTGGGAACCCAGCGACCAACTGTGGGGCAAACTGGCCAAGGGACTCGATGATTCCCCGAGTACTGGTCTGCCAGCAAAAACAGGGCGCATGGTGTCCATAGTGAGGGTTTGGCAAATAGCCGCTGGTTTTGTCTTGGTGCTAGTGGCCGCGTTGACAGCCCAGTATTACCTCAGCCAAAATGACCAACTACCGGCCGTGGCCGCGCAGTCGCTGGAACAAATTGCCCCGGAACTAGCTGAGGTTGAGCAGTTCTACACCCAGCAGGTGAAGCTCAAAAGGCAAGAGCTCCAACAGAACGGGGCCCAAAAGTTGGGCATGGACAAAGACGTGGATCGAGAACTGTCCAGCCTTGACTCGGCTTATTCAGATCTGAAATTGGAACTTTACAAAACTGGCAACCAAGAAGTCATTGATGTAATGATCCAAAATCTCCAGTTCAGAATAGACCTCCTCAACAAACAAATGGATGCCTTACAGAATGTCAAAAAGTTGAACAATCAGACTTATGAAAAACAAATATAAATTTTCGCATTTCTCCCTTTGGCTTTGCCTTTTGCTCCCGGCCATTGGCTGGGCCCAGTCGCAAGTCACCAAAAATTTTTCCGAAAAATACACCTTGGGCAGCAGTGAAATGGTGGATCTGTCCAACCGTTACGGGAAAGTCCACGTCAACACGTGGGACAAGAATGAGCTCACCGTCGATGTCTTGGTCAAGGCGTGGGGCCGGAGCGAGAACAAAGCCAATGACCAGTTGGGCCGGATCAAGATCAATTATGGCCGCCGGGGCAACGCCGTTTATTTCGAGACCATTATCGATGGCAACAATATCTCGATCAACAACAACTCGGGATTTGAGATCAATTACACGGTCAACATGCCCCGCAAAAACCGCCTTAAACTCTACAACCGCTACGGCTCGGCGTTTCTGGACGATTTCAGTGGCGAATTGGACCTATCGGTCAAATATGGCAAGTTCGTGGGCAATAAACTGACCGGATCAGCCAAAAAATTGGAGATTGCCTACGGGGGCATGGAACTCCAGCAATTGGAAAATGGCACGGTTGACATCAGCTACAGCAGTGGTTCCATCGAAAAAGGTGGCGACATCACCTTGGACAACCGTTACACCAAAGTGTCTTTTGGCTCGGTAGGCAACCTTCATTCTGACACCAAATACGGGGGCATCGCCGTTGAACGGGAAGCCGAGAGTATCAAGGGTACTCTGGCCTACTCAGACTTCAAAGTGGGCAAGATCCAAAAAGAACTGACCATGGAAGCCCGCTACTCCGGCAATTTCCGGGTGGACAAAATTGCCAAGGGCTTCGGCCAAGTTGATCTGAACGGCGGTTACAGTTCATTCATCCTCGGGTTTGAAAATGGCAGTGCCTTTAAGTTTGAGGTCAATACTTCCTACGGAAATTTCAGGAACGACCTGGCCAGCGAGGTGTCCCGGCAAATCGAACAGTCCACCAGCAAGCAATATGTGGGCACAGTGGGCAAAGGGGGAACTGGCTCAGTAAAGGTAAGCACTAAATACGGCAACATCCGCTTCGAGTAAGCCCCCGGGTGCTTGGTTTTTGTCCCGGCCCGCAACTCCATGCGGGCCGGGATTTTCGTTGGGGCCAAGCAGCCGCTCGCCGGTCGCGGGTGGGCATTGGACTGGGCGACCAGCTAGGGCACCCAAGCCGTCGCCAAGCCGTCCAGAATCGCAAATAATGGATAACTTGCGTCCTCAGGCCACCTAATTAACCGTCATCCTGTTGATATGAAATCCGACATCGAGATTGCCCGCGCCACCGGGCTCAAGCCCATTCAGTCCATTGCTGCCTCGCTGCAAATCCCGGAAGCAGAACTGATCCCTTACGGAAAATACATGGCCAAAGTACCTTACACGCTCATTGATGAGCAGCGGGTGAAGGCGAGCAACCTGATCCTGGTAACGGCCATTACTCCCACCAAAGCGGGCATTGGGAAGACCACCGTATCGATTGGCTTGACATTGGGTTTGCAAAAAATCGGTAAAAACGCCATAGTCGCCCTGCGCGAACCTTCCCTTGGCCCCTGTTTTGGCATGAAAGGTGGCGCAGCCGGCGGGGGATACGCCCAAGTGCTGCCCATGGAATCGATCAACCTGCATTTCACGGGCGATTTCCATGCGATCACCTGTGCCCATAACATGATTGCGGCTTTATTGGACAATTATCAATTTCAAAACCGACAAACCGACAAGCAACTCGCCCAGGTTGTGTGGAAGCGCGTACTGGACGTGAACGATCGGGCCTTGCGCCACATTACAACCGGGCTGGGTGGCCCAACCAACGGCTTACCGGCCGAGTCGGGCTTTGACATTACCCCCGCTTCCGAACTGATGGCCATCGTGTGCTTGGCCTCGGGCATCGAGGATTTGCGCACCAAGATCGAGCAAATCTTGCTGGGTTATACCGCTAAAAACGAGCCATTTACGGTTAAAGATCTGGGTATCGCGGGCAGCATCACTGTCTTGTTGAAAGAGGCCATCCAGCCCAACTTGGTGCAAACCACCGAAAACACTCCCGCGATCATTCATGGGGGGCCTTTTGCCAACATTGCCCACGGCTGCAACTCGGTATTGGCAACCAAAATGGCCCTTACTTTTGCTGACTACGTAGTGACCGAAGCGGGATTTGGGGCGGATCTGGGCGCAGAAAAGTTTTTCAATATCAAATGCCGAAAATCGGGGCTTGCCCCCAAAGCCACTGTGATAGTCGTCACTTCGCAGGCCCTCAAAATGCACGGCGGGGCAGTCGAGGACAGCCTCAGGCTACCCAACTTGGACTGCCTGAAAGTCGGTTTGCAAAATCTCGACCGCCACATTGGCAATATGCAGGGCTTTGGCCAATCGGTCGTCGTGGCCTTCAACCAATACCATTTTGATACCACCGAGGAAATAGACTTCCTCCGCGCCTGGAGTGCCGCCCGTGGGGTGAGATTTGCAGTGAACAATGCCTTCGCGCAGGGCGGCGAGGGAGCCATCGAGCTGGCCAAGACGGTGGTGGAAACCATTGCCAACCATCCTTCGCAACCCGTCCGGTTTACTTACCAAGATTCGGATTCACCGATTGACAAGATCCGCCAAGTGGCCCAACAGATTTATGGGGCCAAGGACATTGTGCTGGACAAAAAAGCCCAATTAAATGCGGCCAAAATCAACAAATTGGGGCTCAACCACTTGCCTGTCTGTATTGCCAAAACCCAGTACTCCTTCTCGGCCGATGCAGCAGCCTTGGGGGTGGCAACCGGTTTTGACTTGCCCATTGCGCAGTTGATTGTAAATGCGGGTGCGGGGTTCATTGTGGCAGTGGCCGGGGAAATCATGCGAATGCCCGGGCTGCCCAAGGTGCCCCAAGCCCAATTCATTGATCTGGTAAACGGGCAAATTGAAGGGCTAAGCTAGGTTACCGCTCCCAAACCCAACATTTGGCCGCAGGAAACGCCACCCCAACTTTTACGGAAACATTCTTGCACCGATGGAAGTTATCTATTTTGAATTTTGTGGATAATTGGTTGACCATTTTGTCCATTGGCAGATTAGCCAAACACCATTGAATATACTGTTTAACCCCATTTTAGCATCGCTTAACTATGCTCACTACGATTCAGTCCCCCAGTTGGTTTAATAAAAAAATTGTCAATGTGTTATCAATCGCCATTCCGCTGGCGGTGGCGTTGCTCATCGGCATCCGGCAAAAATTGCCGCTTGGCGAATGGACAAGCGTGCTGCCCCATGTTATTGGCCTGATCAATACATTGACCACCATCACTTTGATAGCCGCCTTGGTGGCGATCAAGGGCAGAAAATTCGTTTTGCACCAAAACCTGATGCTCGTGGCCGTAGGTTTGGGGGCAGCGTTCTTGATATTGTACATTCTTTACCACATCTCCAATCCATCAACTCCTTACGGCGGCGTTGGGGCAATCCGGTATGTGTATTATTCTTTGTTGGTTTCCCACGTGGTGCTTTCCATTGGGGTGGTTCGCTTTGTGCTCTTGGCCCTGTACTATTCCCTCAACCGCCAATTCGAGAATCACCGAAAAATCGTCAAAATTGCTTTCCCAGTTTGGCTGTATGTGTCATTCACAGGGGTGGTGGTCTATTTGATGATCAGTCCGTATTATCCTTAGGGGCGGCGGCCCAAGCGAGTCAACAAAAAAGGAACGGTGCTCGGTGCACTGTTCCTTTTTTGTTGGACACTTCAATGTGGGCTATCGCCCGATTTCCAATACCTCAAATTTGATGGCTCCGCGCGGAGTTTTGATGTCAGCAAACTCTCCGACTTTTTTACCCAGTAATCCTTGACCAATTGGCGATTTGACGGAAATTTTACCCAAGCTGAGATTAGCTTCTTCCTCGGCCACGATTAAGTATTCCACCACTTGTCCATTGGCCGGGTTCTTGATTTTTACTTTGGACAAGATAGATACTTTGGATGCGTCAAGCTTCGATTCATCAAGGATGCGGGCCGACCCCAACGCCTCCTCGAGTTTGGATATTTTCAACTCGAGCATCCCCTGCGCATCTTTAGCGGCATCATATTCGGCATTTTCGCTCAGATCGCCCTTGTCCCGGGCTTCAGCAATTTGCGCGGCAATGTGGGAGCGGCCTTTGGTGCGCAAATCGTGCAGTTCGTCTTTCAACTTGTTCAAGCCTTCTGCGGAATAATACGTTACTGCCATAACTTTAAGTTGTTAAGCTTTCATTAAAACAGAAAAAAATAATAACGGCTCCCCAGATGAGGACCGTTACTATTCCTTTTCTCACTTATGGCAAAAATAAGGAGCATTGATCATTATTCAAAATTTTTTTGTCCACAACCTGCTCCCGCTGGCTTTGATCTGCCCGCCATCTGCCTTAAATTTGTTTTTTTATGGATCTGACCCCCGCTTTTCGTCATTCGCTCAAGTATGTTGCCGCTGCCTGGGCCATTTTTTTGGTAGCCCATTTGCTGTCCATCGAGTTGACCATCTTCGGCATTTACCCCCGGCGTTTTCTTGGCCTGCCAGGCGTTTTTCTGTCGCCGTTCATTCATGGCGATCTCCAGCACCTGATCTCCAATTCGGTTCCGTTCATTATCTTGTTTACCAGCATTGTGTTTTTCTATCACCGGGTGGCCGCCAAGGTGTTGCTTACCTTATACTTGGGCACCGGACTGGGGGTGTGGTTTTTTGCCCGCCCATCGTTCCATGTGGGGGCCAGCGGGCTGGTATATGGTTTTGCCACTTTCCTGTTTTTCAGTGGGGTGTTCCGGAGGAGTCTGCCCTCCCTGATTATTGCGGTGGCCGTAGCCGTGCTCTATGGGGGCATGGTAGCGGGCATTTTTCCGCGCCATGAAGGCATATCGTGGGAATCGCACTTGATCGGCACCATGGTGGGGGTGGCCACGGCCTACCAAACCCGCCATCAAGTTGAGCCAGAAGTGGTTGCTCCGGTGGCCGCCGCCGATCTTGCCAATGATCCACCCGAGGGCTACCGCAATTTGGCGGGCAAAAACTACAAATATGCCTACAAAGAGGGCGATCAATGACCCCAAATGGGGCCAAGATCAAATTGGGGTAAGCCATCAAGCGGGGTTCTTTCCTTGATTTTTAATGTTTTGCCTTTTTGACTGCTGAAAGCCCCATTTTTGGGGATACCAGTAGATCTATTTTACCGCCCGATGCGCCAGTTATTGCTCCTTGTTTTGTTGTTGGCCTGCTTCTTTGCCGACTTGCTTTATGGCTCCGCTCCCATTCCCGTGGGCGGGGTGATCGATGTCCTGATGGGCAAATCCTCAGACCCAGGGTGGGAAACCATCATCTGGCAGTTCCGCCTGCCCAAAGCCCTGACGGCTACCTTGGCCGGGGCGGCCCTGGCGGTCAGCGGCCTACAAATGCAAACTTTGTTCCGCAACCCACTGGCCGGGCCCTACGTGCTGGGCATCACGGCTGGCGCAAGTTTGGGCGTAGCAATCTTGGTGTTGGCCAGTGGGGCATTGGGGAGCGGTTTTGCGGCGATTTTTCCGGCGGCTTGGCAAGGCTGGGTACTGATCGGGGCCTCCATTGCGGGTGCGGGCGCGGCCATGCTCTTGGTGCTGTTCTTTGCTGCCCGCCTGCGCGACAACTTGGCCCTGCTCATCGTGGGGATGATGTTGAGCAGTTGCATCGGTGCGCTGGTGAGCACCCTCCAATATTTCAGTTCCGAATCGGAATTGCAGCGCTATGTGATCTGGACTTTCGGCTCTCTGGGTGGGCTCGACTGGCCCAAGCTCCGCATTATGATCATCATCTGCTCCCTTGGGCTGGGGTATGCTTTTTTGCTTTTCAAGCCCCTCAATGCTTGGGTATTGGGCGAGCAATATGCCCGTAGTTTGGGGGTGGCCGTGGGGCGGGCGCGTTTTCAGGTCATTTTGTCGGCCAGTGTGCTGGCAGGCGGCGTGACGGCTTTCTGTGGCCCCATTGGCTTTGTGGGCTTGGCCGTTCCCTACCTTGCCCGGGCCGTGTACCGCACCGCCGACCACCGGGTGCTGTTGCCCGCATCGGCGTGGTTGGGGGCCGTGGTGCTGTTGGTGTGCGATCTAATGTGCCAAATTCCGGGCCAAGGCCAAGTGCTGCCCATCAACATTGTTACCTCACTCATCGGTGCACCAACCGTTATTTGGCTAGTGGTTGCGCGGCGGCGCGGGTAAACTGCCCACTACCGTGCAAGGCAATGAGGGTGAGTCAATGCCTCTCTGGCATTTTTCTGCCACCAGTTCACCGTTGGGGCGCTGTCTCCCAGCATCAACCTTGCACCAATGTTGCCCGGCGGCCATGGTCGGGCGTTAGTTCCAGTCTTCCATTGCTTTGGCCAGTTCGGCCTTGCGCTGCTCATAAACGAGCCGGAATTTTTCGTATTCCAAGGGTGTAACAATTTCGGCCAACCGTGTGCAGTTTTCTTCGGCAAAACTCATCAAGCGCACCTCTAGGCATTGCATGATGTACATTTCCAACAAGCGGGGGGGGAATTGGTGGTAGTCATCATACGGTTTGAGGGCATCCACCAGCACCTCATAACCTTTCTGGGCCTGCTTTTGCCGGTTGTAGAAAACCGCCAGCGCAATGGGCACTGCTTCGCGATAGGGCAATTGCCGCAGCGCAAGTTGGTACAGCCGCTCGGCTTCCTTGGCTTGGCCCTGCTGCTCGGCCACCACAGCGGCATAAAACGGGTGGTAGCCTTTTTGTGGCCGCGCAGGGGTAAATTCTTTCAACAAATTGGCGATGCCATCATAGCGCTTGAGCCGGTGGAGCAATTGCAAATCGATAAGTCGCAGGGCATTTTGCACTTCCTTGGTGCTGCCCTCTAGGTTGACCCCGGTCATAGCATTGCGAATATTTTCGGCAATTGCCACGTTGCCCAAATCCAGGTAAAATTGCATCCGATCCACCAAAGTCATGATTTTCAAGTTATTGTCGGTCACAGCATTGAACAACGTGTTAAACTGCTCATCCGTCAAGCGGGGCTGGTTATAATGGGCCAAGCGAAACTTGTTGAAATCATCCACCTTGGCCATGTCCAAGCGCGACAAACTGTCGGGGTGGAGAATCCGCAGCAAATCATGGGCAATGGGCACCAGTTCAGGTTTGCCCAAAGCCAGCACCTTTTGCCAGTGGGCAATGGCCTCCCCGCGCTCGGAGGGCAGTTCGCTCAGGGCTATGGCTTGGTTCAACAATGCCTCGGCATTGCCCTGGGCAAAGGCCAGCCCAAAATAGCGGGCCGCTTCCCGGTATTGGCCGATTTCCATCAGCCAAACCCCGAAAGCATTGTTATAGTAGGGATTTACTTCTGAGCCCAGAACCACCAATTTGCGCAACATCCAGAAAGCCTTGGCATTTTCCCCCACTTCTCGGTATTTGAATGCCTTTGCCAGTTCCAGATATTCGGAAAAATCGGCATTGGCCTTCACTTTATTGAACCGATCCAACTCGGCAAAAATAGCGGTGTCGCCACTGCCCACATTGTTGATCGCAAAATTGTAGAGATAGCACAAATTGACCGTTTGCAACACTGAATCGCGCAAGTAGGCTGGATTGAGCGGTTGGCCGAACTTTACTTTCTGTTTGTTGTAAAAAGCCAGTTCATTGGCCCGGGTACCAATGGCCTCTTCGGGCTGGAACAAGGCCTGCAAGGAATCGGGGCTAAAATTATTCAACTTCGCCACTACGGCGTAAAAATTGGCTTCGGCCGTTGATGGCGGATGGAGTACTTGGCGCGACTTATTTAAGTAATATACCGCCGAATCCAAAATATCGGTTTTTTGCGCATAAATCAGCCCCAAATTATTGAGCATTTCCCCATTCTTGGGGAACAACTTAATGCCTTCGTTAAGGATAAAAATGGCATCCAGTGTTTTATTGTTTTGCAACAAAATTTCACTTATGTTCAGGTAATCGTGCGGAAGGGGCTTTTTGCGGGTAGCTTCCCGGAAATAATAGAGGGCCATCGCTTCGTCGCCTTGCATCCGGGCTAGCGATCCGAGGGCATAATTGGAGCGGTGGTTCTGAAAATCATACGTCACCGCCATTTTATAGTACTGCTCACTCAAAAAATTGTCGCCCTCGGCCCGGTGCAAATCCCCGACATAGTTGTAAAAACCCGCAAAGGCTTGGCGATAGGGAAAGAAATCGGAACGGAAGAGCATGACGGCCACCAATACCCCCGCCAACAGGTGGACCCACATGTATTCAAATTGGCCCGGTTTATACACCACCTTGTGAACCGCCTTATTTTGGGCAATCAGCCGCTGGAAATTGACCACTACGTACATAAAAAAGACAAAACCAACGCTGATATGACTAAAAAGGATGGCATCCTCCAACACTTCGCGCACGGGATCATTGGCCGAAGCAAAGGAATAGGCAATAAAAGCGGTGCTGATTATGCCCAGCGCAGTGTAGGCAATGGCCCCATAAGGCGCAAAAGGCAGGAAGCCAAATAGGGTTTCTTTTTTCCGAAAGCCCCACACACCCAGTACGGCACTCACCCAATAAACGATGAACGGATCAACGTACGCAATGCCCAAATCGATCCAACCGACTGCAAAAGCATAGGCATAAAACAAATTGAACCAATAAATGGCACTTACCACTATAAAATGGTTCAAGGTGTTGCGGGAGGCCGGATTGGCCGAGTTGGTCAACATGAACAGAATACCATTGATGATTTCGTGGGAATTCAACACGATGAATACCACCGCCAAGATCAAGGGTACAATGTAAGCGTAGGTGGACAAAAAGAAAGCGGTGTTTTTGATGCCTGTACCATATTGAAAGAGCAAGTAAGCAACTACGCCAGAGATAAGGGTAAACACGCTGAACCGAGCCACGAACGAAACCCGGCCATTGGTATCAAACGCCTGAAAATAATAGCTCAATGGCAAATAAGCCAGCAGGCAGCCAACGAGGAACACCTTGTCGGCCCGACCAAAGACTTGCAACAGCTCGAATTGGAGCAGGGCCAGAAAAAGCATGAACGAGGAGGCCACCACGGCGTACCAGATGCGTGGGAGGTAGGTCGCCACTGTGAGCAAGGCGAGCATGCCCAGCACCAGCAAGCCAAGAAAGAGGTAAGCCGCCGAAAAGTAGAGGCCAAGATCGGTCGCGCTAAACTTCTCAATGAGGAAATAACTG
>JAYUVL010000525.1:0-9721 GCA_043754075.1 Cytophagales bacterium
CCCGTATCGCCTTCGCCCACCCGCTTGTAATCCTTGGCGGCGGGCAATAGTTGGTAGCTCTTGCCATCGGTCAAGACAAAAACCGACAGCTCGATCCCGTGGAGGAATTCTTCCACTACCACGGTGGCACTGGCTGCGCCAAACATCCCGCCCGTGATCATGGCGGTGAGCTGCTGCTGGGCTTCGGCCACGGAGTCAATGATCAGCACTCCCTTGCCCGCCGCCAATCCGTCGGCCTTGAGCACAATGGGCAACGAATGCTGGGCCAAGTAAGCCAGCCCCTCCTCCAAATTGCGCTGATCAAAACTCCGGTGACCCGCCGTGGGAATGCCGTGGGTGGCCATAAAATGCTTGGCAAAATCTTTACTGCCTTCCAGTTTGGCCCCGGCCTGTTTGGGGCCAACAATGCCCAAATGCGCGAGCCGTGGGTCAGCGGCCAGATAATCGACCAAGCCGGCCACCAGCGGAGCTTCGGGCCCGATCAAGAGCAAGTCGATGGCTTGGGCAAGCACAAACTCGGCAATTTGGGCAAAATCGTCGCCCAATTCCACATTCTGGGCCACCTGGGCCGTTCCGGCATTGCCGGGGGCCACAAACAGCCGGCCGAGCTGGGGGCTTTGGGCCATTTTCCAAGCGAAGGCGTGTTCGCGCCCACCGGAACCAAGGAGGAGGACATTCATGTGATTTGGCTGATTAACGGCGCAATTTGCAATTTTTAGGTGGGGAAAGGATGCCCGGAGCCGAACAAAAGCTAAGTATCTTTTTCAATTCACCCGACTTTTGGCTCGCGGGTTTGGGGCCCCAGCGCCGATGGCGGCCCGTTGAGGTAGGCCACGGGCAGTAGGTGGCCCCTCTATTTCTGCGGTTCCGCGCTTAGTTTCACGTCGAAAGCCACTTTGAGTTTTTCCCACGCAAAGGCCATTTCCACCGTTTGGGAATCTTTGGGGGTCAAAAAATAAGTGAATCGCTGCACCGTATCCGGCAAAACTTGGGGAGTGGCCTTGAAACGGAGCGCGTCCTCCTTGGGACTGTACTCATCGGTGAGGTGTTGGTCCCAGTTGCGGTTGAAGATGAGGGTCCACTCGCCCGGGGTTGGGATGGAAAACAGGGTGTAAACACCTGCTGGGAGCAAATTGCCGGCCACCTCCACCGCGCCACTGAAATGGACAGTGGAGGCCATGTGTGCCCCCGTGACCCACACTTGGTTGTAGGGGACCAGCCCGCCCCAGATGATCCGCCCGCGCACGCCGGGCGAGTAGTAGCGCAGATCGATGAAATCCGATTGGCCAATTTTAACAAACAGTTTGCGGCTCGGACTGCCCTTGAGGGTATCGGATTGGTAGAGGTTGGTGGTTCCACCGGTTTTGGGGGCCCGTCCGATGGTGTCTTTCACCAAGGACGAGCCTTTTTTTGCGCTGTTGCCATTGCAAGCGGCCAACCAAGCCAAGCCCACTAAAGCCAGCCACCTTGCGGGCCGAAGCCAGAAGTTGCCCGCCACGAACGGAACCTTGCCCTGTTTTTTCATGACACTAGTTGAAGAGTACAAAGATAACGGCCAAAATCAAGGATCTGCGCTCCAGAAAGCGCCAGTGGGCCAACTCAGGGTCACCGCCATTGCGTTGGGCCAAATTTGGGCTGTCCGGGCGTTTTTCCGGCCATGTGTTTGACCGTAAGCCACCAAGCAATGAGCTTACAAAATGGGAAAAGGTGGCCCGGAAAGGCAGACAACCAACCGGCTGCGCAATTTAATGGTTGATCTTGCGTTAAGAGTCTGCTATCGCACATTGATTTAGTGAAAATTGTCGTGTATGAACATGGTTGATCGGGATGTACGAGCACTTGTATGTCAAATAGTTAACTTAGGCGATCACTTATTTGGTTTATCTAAAACCAATGAAATACGAAGTTCGGGCCATTTGGATGGCCGGTCGTTATTTTCATCGATTGGTAACTGATTTGGCCCAAACGGAAACCCTCCTACTTAACGATGCGTTCATCAATGTATTTGGGCAGGTACCCAACTATGCCAGCACCAGTCAGTGCAAGTGGGAGCTATTGGGCCAAGCCATTGACTAGGGGAAGCCCTCCCAAGATGTGCAAAGCTGTTCCCAAACCTTCGTTTTACTGGTTTTTATCAATCCATTTAGTTTATCGCATTTGCTTGTTGCCTTGATTTTTGACCAGTGAATCAATAAACTGCAAACGCGAACCAATTCAGCGAACCGATAGTTCAATAAACTTACTCTAACCGATTCTGAAATTGACAAAATAATACTGGCTTTATATATCAGTTTACTGTTTTTGCGATCTTTCAACCATGCGGTATCGTATATGGGTCATTTTACTTGGCTGGTCATTGTTGGGCTGCCTACACCCGATAAAAGCCCAAACCATCATTGTTGGTGATCTTGGATCACCCATTTGCGCCGGTAACACTGTTTTGGTTAGCGCAACAGTCAGTGGCGGTACTTTTGGGATCGGCAATACTTTTTTTGTTGAGCTGTCCGATAATATGGGCACCTTCCCACCCGTCCCCAACCGCATTGGCAATGTAATCGCGGTAAGTTCGAGCAATATTTTTGCCACCGTTCCGGCTAGTATTCCGGCGGGTGCGGGTTATCGGGTGCGGGTGGTGGCCAATTCGCCAGTGGTGGTGAGCAATAGTACGGCCCCATTTTCCATTACCAATGCGTTGCCACCGCCCTCGGTTTTTGGCGATGGCGTATGGCACGCCTATGCTTTCCGCGACCCCAGCCTGAGTGACTATGCCGGCTATTTTGTGGAACCCAGCCTGAGCTTTGACCGTACTTTTGCCTCGCTCACCGCGCCTTCGGATGTGGCGGGCTTTCAGGGTTGTTTTCCACCGATGCAACCCACCAATTACTCGGTCAGTTATCGGCGAACCAATTTTAGCTGCGGGCTTTACCAGTTCGATCTGGTGTACAACGATGACGAATGCGAACTGCGCATTGACGGCAATTTAGTATTCAGCCGGGGCGAATGTTGCCCGGCCCGCCCCAATATTTGGCAGGGCTTCTTGGGGCCCAATTCCCAAGTCGAGTTCCGCTGGCGGCAGCGCGTGGGGGACAGCCGGGGCGCACTCAACGTCCAGTTGGTTCCATTTGCCCTCATCGCTCCCACCAGTGCCCAGATCTGCCCCGGGGGCAGCACGCCCATCCAAGTAACGGCCCCCCGGCCACTCACCTACACGTGGGCACCCGCCACGGGGCTGAGTGCCACCACGGGCAGCACGGTGGTGGCCAGTCCCGCCGCCACCACCACCTACACCGTGACCGGCACCGACCCGACCACCGGTTGCATCGCCGCCACCGCCAATGTGCAAGTACAGGTGGGCGGCCCGCTGCTGGGCCTCAATGTCAGCCCGTCCGCGAGCATCTGTCCGGGCGGTTCGACCCGTTTATTGGCCAGTGGGGGGGGCAACTATACATGGTCGCCCGCCACGGGGCTGTCTGCCACCACGGGCAACCTGGTAGTGGCCAGCCCCACCACCACCACCATCTACACCGTCACCTCGACCGACGGCTGCAATCCTCCCCAGGCGGCCAATGTGACCGTGACCGTGGGCCCACCCACCACCCCCGCCAACTTTGGTCCGGGTCAATGGAATGTGTTCTGCTACACGGACCCGAACTGGACCAATTTTGCGGGTTATTACATTGAGCCAAACAATGGCCCCAATCTCGATTTTGATTCGCGCACCCGCTGGGATCCGCTCACCTCACCCGACCGCGCCACTGGGTATGTGGGTTGTGCGGTGCCCCAAGATGGCCACTCGGTGAGCTACCGCCGCACCAATTTTGTGCCCTGTGGCTTGGTGTATCAGTTGGATCTGACCGATGTACAAGACAACGTCGAGGTGTGGCTCAACGGTACCCGGCGGTTTCAAAGCGGCCTGGGCAGTCACCCAAACGTCTGGCGCGGCTTGTTGGGCTTTACCTCCCAACTGGATATCCGCTGGCAAGGGTTTGTCAATCAATCCTTTGTGGCGGCCCGGTTCCGCACCATCAGCGCGGTGGCGGCCCCGGTCGTGCGGATCTGCCCAACGGAAAACTACCTGCTGTCGGCCGTTGAGGTGCCCGGGGCTTCCTATGAATGGCGGCTGGGGGTCGGAGGGCCAGTGATCGCCAACACCCGGGAGTTTCTGGTCTCCCCAACGAGCACCCAAGTGTATGAATTATTCCTGTTCAGCCCCGAGGCAGGTTGCAACTTGACAACCACCATTCAGGTGATCGTGGACGCCGCCCCGGCCCCGGTCCCCATCTTCCCGAGCGCGGGGGCTTCGCTAAGCCTCTGCCCGGGACAAAGCATCGTGCTGACCGCCGGTGGCACTGGCAATGCCAGCGATTTTGTCTGGTCGCCGGCCACGGGGCTCAATACCACCGTTGGCCAAACGGTGATTGCCTCGCCCAGTGTGCCCACCACTTATACCGTGACCCAAACCGCCTCGGCGGCCTGCACCGGCGGAGCCCGCACTGGAACGGTGACCGTGACCGTGGGGCCGGGCAACAATCCCACCGATTTTGGCGTGAACGAATGGTTGGCGCACACCTATTTCTTGGGCCAATACGCTGGTTATTATCGCGATAGCGACGTGAGCATCCGCTCCCAAGACAGTTGGAGCCCCGGTGGATCGCCCTCCGATGCAGCGGGCTACCTCGGCTGCCCAGTGCCCACCGACAACCACCGGGTAATCTACAAACGGCGGGGTTTCCCCTGCGGGTATTATCGGATCGCGATCCCCAGCTACAGCGCCCGCAATGCGCAAGTGACGCTGCGGGTGAACGGAGGGGCACTGCTCACCTTTGGTTTTGCGCCCGCCCCACCCCACAACAACCTGTGGGAAGGGTTCTTGAACGCCAACTCGACGATCGAGTTTAGCTGGGATGCCACGGTGTTCGATTCGTTTGCCGATCTGGCCGTTACCAATGTCGGCCAAGAAATTAATTTTGTCGCCAATCAAGTGACCATTTGTAGCAACCCGATGGGCACGTCAAGTACCTTGACCGCCGGCTGGCCCGCCATTCCCGGGGCCACTTTTGCGTGGTCGGTGGCTGATCCTGGCCTGCTGACCCTGAGGGCCACCACCGGCAGCACGATTTCGGTCACGCCCATTGCGGCGGGGAGCACCCTGATCACCGCGGTGCTCACTGATCCGGTGAGCAATTGCACCCTTACCCGCACTTTTCCCGCCATTATCAGTACCACGGCCACTTATGGCCTAGTGCCGGGCAATGTCACCATTTGCCGGGGCGACTCCGTGCGGGTGGGCCTGACGGGCGGGGCGCGCTATGTGTGGAACTCCGTGCCGCCCGGCAATCCCGGGTTACAGCTCTTGAGCTTTGCCGGCGACCAAGCCAACGTATTCCCTTCCACCACCACTACCTACACCGTGACGGCCATCAACGGCTGCGAATCCCGGGATCAAGTTTTTACGGTCACCGTTCAGCAGCCCGTTGTCCCGGGCAATGTTTGGGGAACCGGCAAATGGATGGCAATGGGTTACGATGGCGTGGACATCAATGAGGCCAACAACCGGTACCGGGGATATTTTGAGATTGGCGACGGCTCCCCGTTGGATAAATTGAGCTTCAAAACCAGTGATTACTACCCTGTCGCCAGTGTGCCTTCACAAGTCATTGGTTACCAGGGCTGTGACGTGGTCAACGACAACCATGCCGTGGTATATCGGCGCACTAATTTCGAATGTGGGATCTACACCATTGGCATCGATCAATTGATTGGGGAGTGGGTGCTGATCATCGATGGCTTCCAAATTGCCAGCAGTGGCAGTGGCTCATTCCCCAATCTGTGGACCGGAGTGCTCACCAGCGCTTCGCAAGTTCAGTTGAGCTATATCTCCCGGGTGGGCGATTCCTACTTTTCCCTCTTGGTGGGCATCGCCCAACTGGGGGTAAGCGGCACCAGCACCATCTGGACCGGCGCGGTTGATACCAATTGGTACAACCCGCTCAATTGGTGCCTGGAAGTGCCCACCAGCACGATCAATGCAGGCATAGCCCTGTCGGGCACGCGGCCCCAGCCCGTGATCGACCCGGCCAACAATGGGGGCATCGGCCTGGCCAGCACCCGCAACCTTTCCCTGGCCACCAATGCCAGCCTAACGATGGTGGGCAATGCCACCTTGGCTGTGCATGGCGATTGGACCAACAACGGGGGCAATTTGATTGCCAACCCCAATACTTCCGTCGTGCTAACGGGGAATACCCCCAGCACGTTGGGCGGCACCACTGCCACCCAGTTTTACAATTTGCGCCTCCAAAAAACGGCCCCCACCGCGACCGTCACGCTGGGCAACGACCCACTGGTGACCAACAACCTCACCCTGGACAATACGGGCCTACGGCTCAACGGTGCGCGCCTCACCCTGGACAACCCCGCCCCCACGGCACTGACTCGTTTGGGCAATGGCTATATCCAGAGCGAGACCAATGCCGCTGTCAACCCCAGTTACCTCTGCTGGAACATCGGCACCAATACCGGAATGTATGAGTTCCCATTCGGAGTGACGGGGGCGGCGGGCGATTACATTCCCGTCACCCTCCATAAACTGGATGCGGCCCGAGGTGATTTTTGTATCTCCACCCGGCGCACTGGCCCGGACAACCTGCCGCTCGCGGCGGGCGTGGTCGGGTGGGATGTGCCCGCCGAAGTGATCATCGATCGCTGGTGGCAGGTACTGCTCAACGGGGGCATCCCGGCCGATACGCTGTTGAACCAAGGCTACAACGTTACGCTGCGCTATGCTGAGAGTGAAAACACCCTGCCCGCCGGGATGAATACCCAACCGCTCAAGATCCAAAAAACCAACAACAATTTTGTTTGGCAAAACCCGCCCGAACAAGATTTTGCGGCCGGCATTACCAGCGGCGTGGGGAGCAATACCGTGCGCCAAATCCGCCAAGGTGGGGCATTCGTACTGCTCACCGAAGATTTGTTTATCCTGCCCGTCGACCTGGTCAGTTTTTCGGCCCGCCTCTTGGAGGGCAGGGTAGTGGTAGAATGGAAAACGAGCCGGGAACGCAACTTTGCCCATTTTGTGGTGGAGCGCTCACCCGATGGCGCCCATTTCCAACCCCTGGCCCAACTAAAGGGGCAGGGCCAAGCGAGCCGATACCAGTTTTTGGATCACAACCCGCTGGTGGGTTTGGCCTATTATCGGCTCAAAATGGTGGATCACGATGGCACCACTGCCTACTCCAAAATAATGGCCATCATGAACCAAGCCGAAGGCCCCGCTAGGATGGAGGCCCGTCCCAACCCTTCGTTGGCCACGGAGGTCAGTATTTTCGTCCAAGCGGATCCCCAAGCGAGGCTCAAGCTCCAAATCTGCGATCTCAGCGGCCGCCTGCTGGCCGAGGCTTGGGCCGAGACCGACCGCAATGGTCGCCTGCTCTACGCATTGCACCCCACGGTCAAACTGGCCAGTGGCATGTACTATTGCTGGGCAGTGGTCAATGGACGAACCTTGCAAACCAAGGTAATGGTAAAGTGACCGCACGCTTACTGCCCCAATCCAACCAGTGGACACGCAAATTGATTGGCTGGTCTCCTGGATTGGGGCAAGCTTGATCGGCCGCAGGGCCACAACTTTAAAGGCCGTGGGGATCTATGACCTGCAAGCCCTCAATGTTCTTGAAACCGCCATCGCCCGTGATCAGTACAAGGTCGTGGACAATGGCCGTGGCGGCAATCACCGCGTCAGGAGTTCTGATTTTCCGCCCCCGCCTTATTTTCACACACTGGGCAACCACAGCGGGCGACAACGGTAAAATATTGGCGTCTCCGACGAATTCCGCGACAATGGCTTCCCTAGCCTTGTCAGGGTTTAGCCACGACAAAGCCTCGATCTGGGTGATGACAGAAATATTGGGGACCTGGTCAATGACACCGGCCACAAAATCCATGGCTTGGTCAGAAAAATCCCCGAAAAATAGCTTGATATCACGTTGTTATCGATCAGGTATCGTCCCATTCGCGGCGCAACTTTTGGGTGTGCTCATCAAAACTTTTGGCATCTTCCATGGAAAACACGCCGCGGTACTTGTCCGACAGCTTGGCTTTGGCCGGGGGGGCCTCTCCCAGCACCCTGATCAGGTGCAGCACCTCCAGCTCGCGCAGGAGGCCCAACGCCTTTTGGTCAATGACCTGGATGAGTAGGGTATTTTCCATTGGCCAAATTGATTAAGCTTGTTCAAGGCAAACATAGTACAAATATGCACAAATAGCAACGTTGAGCGCCTTGGCCGGTGCGCTCCACCCCGCCATTGAACCGCAGACGCGCAGTCTTCCAGCGGTGCTCCGCATTCCCCGGCGCATTGTAGAAAGCGTTTCCCCGGCCAATCCCCGCCAGCTCCAGCCCCCAGGGGTCATAGACTGCGCGTCTGCGGTGCGTCTCCTGCACCACGAGGGCCACCGGCTGGCCACCAGCGGCGATTTCTAGGTCGTCAAACCAAGTCTCCTGCGAAGATAGGTTTTCCACCCGGACTTCCGATGGCCGTGTTGTTGGTGCGCTGCGCTAACACCAACAACGGTGGAACTGTTCCCGGTAACATGATATGAACTGCTTGGATTGGCCCAAGACTTGGCTGACGGGATGTCTCCAACCATTTGGCCAGTTTTCACATCAAGCTTATTTGATGGCTCCTGATCAAAGGAACCACTGGCATTCGTTCCAAAGGGGTGGGTGTGAAATGTACCTTGAATTACGTCTAGTGTGTTAGTGGTTGTTTCGCCACTGAATACGTCAATTGTAGCCATGTCATCAACTCCTGGAACTGAGTGGGGGCCAGGTTGAGCCGCAATCACTTTTTCTTGACCATTTGATGTTCCGAACATTCCCCCTTCCTCGTGGAACCCGCCAATCTTGTCATTGCCCGCAGGTTTTCCCGCCCTTTCAACTGCTTTTCCCATTTCACCCCTTACAAATGCGCTTGGTAATTCAACACCCGACTTAACACTTTCATTTGAAGTTGTCCCGCCGGCTTTATCAGTTGCTCTTATTGATTTGACCTCGGCCTTATCAGTGACTATTACTACCCTTCCGTCGGTGGTGTTTCCATCCGTGCCAACTTTATTTCCTCCTTGGTCGTAGAAATCAATGGGCACCATCCCGTCCGGATCCGTGAACCGCAGCGGGTTGTTATAACAATACACATAAGGCGACCAGCGGCGCATCAGGTGGGCCAGCGGGTCCACCCCGCCCCATCTCCCAATATCGGCCATGTAGTGCCGCGCCCCGTAGTCCAGCCAGCCTAGGCCAAACTGGTCCTGCCGCTCCTTGCCGTTGTAGGTAAACTTGTGCTCCGCATTCCCCGGCGCATTATAGCCAATGCCACTTAGCTCTAAACCCCAGGGATCGTAATGCGTCTCCTGCACCACCAGGGCCACCGGCTGGCCGCCCGCCGTGATCTCCAGGTCATCAAACCAAACTGGCACACCCGCGAGGTTTTCCACGTAAACTTCCGCGGCAGACGCCCAGTCCCAGCAGTCCACCGTGGCTAGTTCGCCCACGGAGAACTGCTGCCAAGCCCAAGAGGCCGAATTGTCAATGAACATTTCCTCGGTGTGGATCACCGTGCCCCCGCTGGCCTCGGCAAAGAGCTTGAGCACCAGCCGGGCCCTTGGCACGCTCGGGTCGGGGATGCGTGCCGCCAAGGTAGTGTTTTGTTTTTGCATTTCC
>JAYUVL010000526.1:0-7815 GCA_043754075.1 Cytophagales bacterium
CCATTTATTTCTTCTTACTTCGTCTGACGATTCTACAGGTGTGCATACCGTAATTTTAACGGGTTTTATCCCGCAGAACTCCAAAATGCCAATTTTCATTGCATTATGCCCTGCATTTCTATTCACCAGCCAATAATACCATTTGGGAGTATCCATCGTTACTATCAGCCTTGCCGATTTGCCTTTCAATATATTTATCGCAAAAAGGAGAATTTTCGCGGTATTTGAAAGCAAAATTTGGCAGAAAAACTCTATCAATAAACCCTTTCAAAAGTGCAGGAAAAGTTGCCCACCAATTGGGATATACAAATACCAAATGGTCGGCAGCTAAAATTTCTTGTTGGATTTCCAGCATAGCCTCTCGAATTTATATTCTTGCTCATGTTGTATGTTTTACTTGTTTGTGAAAAAAGTTGAATCGGATTTGCAAGCAACACACCTGCTCCCGCCAGGGATGCTTGTTGAATAAATTTTCGTCTGAATTGATGGTTTTGTCTTTCATTTTTCTCTATTTTTAAATTTATTCTTTTTATTAATTAGAACTCAGTTTTAGATTCCCATTCACACAAACCTATCCAGCGAACGCCTCAACGAAACAGCTTGCGCATGTTCTTTCAAATTACCAACCCTTAAAATAAATTGTATGGATTCATTGATTCCAACCGATTGATTAAGTGCTTGATAGGGCTCAAGGTATTGCACAAACCAAGGCTGGGTATTGTGTCCGTGTGGGGCAAGAGAGGCGAGATACAATTTCTCTTTTTCACCGTTCGCCAAAGAGATTTTGCGGGTGCCTCGGCTTGCACCTCATTTCTATCCAAATTACTTTTATCGCTTGCCAGACAAGTACCTGCACCTCTTCATTAAAACAATGCTTCCGCCAATCACCAAAAAACGTTTCCTCTTTGTTCAACATTTCCTCCAACCTCTAACACCAAAGGATCCAGAGCGAAATAAGGATGGAAAAACCGAACCAACTTCAAACGCTTCCTTAGAATGGCCAATTTTATCATTACGTGGTCTTTAGACCTTTGCAAAGGATCTTTTTGCGATTAATCAACTCTCCTGATTTTAGCAAAGCAAGGCACTTACTTGATAAATTCCCCGGTTTCGGTCATTACAACTTCTATGTCATCAGACTGGGCAGTTGACCGGAGGATGGCTGCATAGGAACCTTCCATTTGAGTACTCTTGAACGTAGATGCCGACAACACAAAAGTATTAGGGTACTTTTTCTTGATGGCCTCTAAGATATTGGGGGGGAGTTGGACGGGCAATATTTCTTCCCGGCTCTCGACCAGTTTGCCATTTTCGTCATAAATGACCGAATTGGTGTTCGCAGCGACCAAAAAATCGGCTTTATAATGCCCGGTCGCTTTGTCCACCAATTGGGTATGGGGAGCCTTTCGGGTCCACCACACTTTGCTTGCCGCCGGATAGCTCGTTGCAAAAACGCTGGCTACCCTTACCGGCGGGAGAGAAACATTTTCATCTTCCGTTCTCACGCTCGGCACAGGGGTTGTTTTTTGCTTGGCGGGCACGTCGGGCCGGTTCATTTCCCCAGCTTTGCTGGCTGCCAATTTTCGGGCGGAACTGTCCCGCTCAAGCTGGGCGATGCGTGCCCGGGCTGCAAGTTCGCGGGCGGAACTATCCTGCTCACGCTGGGCGGCGCGCCCCCGCGCAGCCAACTCGCGCGTGGAGCTGTCCTGCTCAAGCTGGGCGATGCGGGCTTTAGTTGCTTGCATCTTTTTGCTTGGCGCACAGGCTGGCAATAGCAGAAATACGCCAAGAACCAAATTGATAAGTAAATAAGGAGTATTTTTCATAGCTGGTTAATTCTATTTGGTAGGCCCGAACGGGGTTGATCGGATTTGGATTCTTTACTGTTGGTTATTCCATTTTTTCACATTGCTTTTGGCAATCAATGGCTTGGTCCAAGTGGCGGCGCAATTCTGGCAGGCTGGCATTGGCCCATTCCCGGATGTCTAGATCATTTGACTCGGTCGATGCTTTTTCAAAGGTCTCGATGGCCGCCTTGTGTCCGTTCACCATCAGTTCGCAATATTTTTTGTCAAAATCTGCCCCTGACTTTTCGCGCAGAAGGGTATAACTCTCTTTTACCTCCTCGGTGGATAGGGTCGGAATGGTCACCGTTTTTTTCTCGGCCAAGCTCGCCAAAGTGCCCAAAGACTTGAGGTGCGCTTCTTCCAGCATTTTGCCCAAGGTGCGCACCTGCTCCATTCGGCCATTTTGTTGGGCCAGCTGCCCGAGCTTGATTTCTTCCAAATCTATCTCGGCGGCGTTGACCAGAAACTGGGCATCTTTCTCGTCTTTGTTATCAAATTTGGCGTCGTTGTGCTCTTCGGCCACCTCCTTGGTGTCTTCGGTGTTTTGGGCGCGGTCGCAGCCGGTGGTACCAAACAAAATGACCCCGAACAAGACGATGGGCAACAGGACAAACCTAACTCGTGGGCTATTTTTCATGGCGATGTGGATAAAGTATTGAAAGACAAAGGTGAGTTTTTTGGCTAAAATAAGTGTTACAGATGGTGAGTAATCAATTGTAAAATTCCTACCTCGCGCACTCACCACCCAGATGGGGGGTGCCCACCCGATCTTGCCGGGGGTTTTTGCCCCAAGGACGCAACTTTGCCCCGCTGCTGCGGCTCGGCCACCAGCCGGGCCATGAGGTAGCTCACGGTCGACTCGGCTCCTTGGTTGAGATTGACGCTCTCTTTTTCTAGGCCATCATAACAGCCCCCGGTACAAGGATTGTAGATGATTTGTCGTAAATGATTGTTGCCCAAAAACCAACTGAAAGCCGTCGCGAGTTTGATCCGGTAGTCGTCTTGGCCAAATTCATCGTAAAATTTGCGCAACGCCAGTACGGTGTAAGCAACATCGATGGGTTGCTCGCCTCCACGGGCGGCTGGGACGACAACTGATTCGCGGTGCCGCCAGCCTTGGTTGGAGACTACCCTGATCTGGTCATGGGCAAACGTTTGGGTCAAAAGAAAATCAAAGGTCCGTTTGCTAATGTCCCGATAAGTGGCATCGCCCGTGGCCAGCCAAGCGCACAGCATGGCTTCGGGCAAAATACTGTTGGCGTAAGTGAGATAGCCTTCATACCATTGCCAGTTGGGGTCGGCTTCATGCCGGTACATTTGCACCAGTCGATTGGCCAGTTCCTTGATCAGCTCGATGCCCGAACCGATCTGGTACTTAGTATTGCGGTAATACAAGCCCTTGATCGCGAAGGCCATGGCCCGGGTGGAATGGAGGCTTTTGGCGTTGAGGAGGGCGGCGCGCATGAGCGAGGCGGCCTTGGCCCCGATCTCACGAGGCAGCAAATGGCCAAGCGAGATCAGGTAGCCCAAGGACCACAGCGCCCGGCCGTTGGCATCCTCCAGGTTGGTGAAGTTGTTTTGCAGGGTGAAAAAATGGTCTTCGTCGACGTAGTTTAGAAAATTGCCATCTGGCTGCAAGCAAAATTCAATGAAGTTGAGATAAATCTCAATGTAGGCAATGTCGGCTTCGTTGGTGGTCAATTCAAAGTGCTGGCACATGGCCACCATGGCCCGTGCGTTGTCATCCAAGGTGTAGCCCGATGCCAGGTCGGGTTGGTTGATCTGGGCAAACTGGATGATGCCAAAGGGGGTGGTCATCTGCTTGAGGTGCTCCAGATTGATCGGGGGCAGGGCATAATGCAGTTGCACCTCCCCTTGGCCAATGGTTTCAAACAAGGTGGCATGGGCAATGGCGGCGTTTTCCCAGGCCGTGGCCGCCATGCGGTGCAAGGCATTGGAACTGATGCTTTTGCGCCAGGCGTCATTGTCTAGCAGGCCGAGGACGGCGGCGGCCAGTTGGGCCGCATCCCCGAAATCAATGATGATTCCTGCATCGTCCTTCAGCACTTCGCGGGCATGGGGAATGGGAGTGGACACGATGGGGCAGCCGCAACTGATCGCATAAGAAAAAGTACCGCTCACGGCCTGATTGGGGTCTTTGGAGGTAAACAAATACACGTCGGTCAGTTGGAGGTATTCCAGTAGTTGGGGCAGGGGCAGAAACTGGTTGATAAATTTCACGTTCAGTTCCAGGCCGAGATCCCTCACCCGTTCCTCCAAGCCCCGGCGGTAAGCCTCCCCTTCTTGCTTCACCACCGAAGGATGGGTCTTGCCAATGATGAGGAACAGGACGTCAGGTCTTTTCTCGACAATCGCGGGCAGGGCTTTCAGCGTGGTTTCTATGCTTTTGCCCGAACTGAGCAAACCAAAGGTGGAAAGGATGGTTCGGCCAGCCAAGTTGTACTTCTGTTTGAGTAGCGCTTTGTCTGAATGGGATACCAAATGTGTCCCGTGGGCGATCACCGTTACCTTATGCCGGGGCAGGTCATAATCGGCGAACAATATCTCGGCCGAAGTATGGGTCATCACCACCACCGAGGTGGCCATTTCGGCCATCTGGATTACGCTTTCCCTCAGCACAAGATCTGGCTGGGGCAGTACAGTATGGAAAACGATGACTACCGGTTTGGTCAAGGCGCGCAAGAACTGCTGGAAACGCGGCCCCACTTGGGCAAAAAGGCCAAATTCGTGCTGGATCATCACCGCCTGGATCTGGGAGTTGGCATTGATGCCCTTGGCCAACCGGGCAAACGAACCCGGTTGATCGATGTTGAGTACATGGTCGGTTTTGGCTTGATACACGTGCCGATCCGTCTCCGACTCCAATGGGCAGAGCGTAATGGTGAACGAGTGGCCAAATTGTTTGGCCAAGGCCGAAACCAAGTCTTGTGAGTAAGTGGCAATGCCACATTCACGGGGCGGGTAAGAAGCGATGACCAGAATTTCGGGCAACGCAGGCTGGGTTTGGGGAAAATCCGGCGCTGGTTGCAGAAACTCCCTTTGGCCATTGTTCAGCCAAAGTTTGTTGCGGGATAACATAGGTTCATTTCTCATTTTTACTAGGGATTAAGCAACGGTTGAGATTTTTTTGGAGTAGCGCAACAGTTTGGCCGGTAGGGCCCGCAGGTGTATCGAGGCGCGGACCGTCCGCTCGTCGTCGGCCCCGCAATAGATGGACAACTTATCGCCAAACTGCCCGTCTGATCGTAGCGGTCTGCTCCGTTGGCAGTATCCGCTGCGGGAATAGTCGCCTGGCCTCACCGCCCGGTGGCAAAACAGGTGGATGGTGCTGCCTTCGCGAATGGCCGCTGGATTTAGCACGCCCTTGTTTTCAAACTCAAATTCGGTTTTTCCAATAAAACACCTTCTTTTTGACATTGATCATACGGTGGGTTCAAACTGGCCATGGTGTAGTTTTTTCAGTATTTGCGCCGAAATCGCCCCCGCGTACATGCCGTACCCCGTGACAAAAGTGCCCCGGATGCCCAACTTGGTCTGGATGCCATACACCACCGCCTCATCGGCGGGGTCGGTGTCCCCTTCGTAGCGGTACACGGCCACAATCTCAAAATCTTGGTTCTCGATCTCTTGCATGGGAGAGGTCGTGATCTCGTCAGCCAAGTTAAAATCAACCGTAAAGCCTTGTTGCTCAAGGTCGTTCAGGGCGTCCATTACGGTTCCGTAATGAAAATGTGCATTCTCCGAATCTTCCATTGGTCCTTTGGTGAATCATAAATCAAACAGGCCATGCCCATCCATGGGCACGGGGGTGATTGTTCATTCCCCTACATGGCTATTGCATGATACAAAAGTGGGGTTATGCGGCCATTTATGCGTTACACACCTCGGGGTCAATGTTGCAGATTTTACTTCTTCCCAGTTAGGCTTTTCCGCTTGCGCTGGATTTGCCTAAAATAGGCGGGGGACAGTCCCGAGATTTTCTTGAACTGTCGGGTAAGGAGGGGTATGCTGGAATATTGCAGCTTTGCAGCGATTTGTTTGAGGGTCAATCCATCGTAAATGATGAGTTCTTTGGCATATTCAATTTTTTCGGTCATGATGTATAACTTGATCGACTGCCCCTTTACTTCAGCAAACAGCTTGGCGGTGAGTGCATAATCAGCCCCCGTTTTTTTGGCGATGTATTGTTCTAGGGCCGCGTCGGTCAGGACGGTGGGCTCGCGGATCAAGTCATAGATTGCTTGGCCAATGGTTTCAATCAAACTGCCCTGCGCCTTGCTCAACATCACCATGCCCGACCGGTGGAGCTCCTTCGTCAATTGGGTGTGTTGGGCATTGCTCATGCTTCCCAAGATTTCTACCACGCCAAAATCAATGGCTGCCTGGCCTAGGCCCAGTTTCTTCAGTTGTTCTCGCACCAGCATTTTGCAACGCAAGCTGACCATGTATTGGATGTATATATTCATGATAAATTATTCATGCCAAAATCTAAATATTTTCAAGATTTTGCTTGCGAAGTTTATTGAGTTGTTTGAAATAAGAAGGGGTAAGCCCAGTTACTTTCTTGAACTGATTGGACAGGTGGGCCACGCTGCTGTAATGCAATTTGTAAGAAATCTCGGTCAAGTTAAGTTCGTCGTACAGCAGTAGCTCCTTCACCCGCTCAATCTTGTGGAGAATGATGAACTGCTGAATGGTGATTCCCTTGGTTTCCGAAAATAAATTTGACAAATAAGTGTAATCTAGCTTTATTTTGTTACTTATATATTCTGAATAATTTACTTTTGGCATTTCAGATTCGTAATGGATCATCTCAACGATTACCGCCTTTATTTTCTCGATCAAAATTATCTTTTTGTCATCGAGAAGTTCCAAGCCCAATTTTAGCAGTTCCTCATTGAGCAGTACGCGCTGCTCAAGTGTGATTGCGTCCACGATTTCTACCATACCCAACTCTACGGCCAGATAGGGTATCTCCAGTTTTTCCAACGTTGCTTTTACCACCATCTTGCACCGTAAACTCACCATATATTTGATATAAATTTTCATTTTGAGGGTTTTTAGGCACAATCAGCTCGTCGCCATTGCTTACTAGTCATCATAACCGCTCTTGATTATGGTCGATATCATTTTGAAGCGCTCGGTGGCCTTGATCGTGTTGGGCGAGTGGGCGGGGATGATGATCGATTCACCCACCCCCAGCCAATGCGACACGGCATCAATCACCACTTCGGCCTTGCCGTCAATAATCTGGATAAAAGTATCGAAAGGCGATATTTTTTCCGTCATTGCTTCACCAGAGTCAAAAGAAACTACAGTGACATTGCCCGTAGTTTTGCGCATAATCGTTTTAATGACCACCGAATTAGGGATATACTCGAGAATTTCGACAATGATGAATGCTTTTGCTTTTTCTATTTCTATGGCTTCCATAAAAAGGGGATTTGTGCACAATTTGCTTACATTAATGCACTATTTGGCCCGTACCTTGCCCATCTGTCCCCTTGGCTTGGGTTTTTACACTACTGATGAGTCAAACATAAAAGGACAGGTTTTTATTCCTGCCCTTTTGATCACCTTTCACAAGTAGACACACTATCTCTTAAATACTGTGGATTCCCTGTGACAGGAATGTTTTATGCCTTGGCTGGTTGGCTATTAAAAATAATATTGACAGTTCCCCGCCTTTCTTGGTTAGTCAATCTTCTACCTTGGTAAGAAGTTCATCTTCCTGACATTCTGCGAATTTTAGGTCGGCATTGGTCGGTTGAGCAAACTCTTCTTGCCGGCTCTTAACTAAGCGGCCCAATCACCCATAATTTTGAATGCTTCAATATTTCTATTGGGGACAATGTTTGTGTTCTTGCCATTTAGATAGACCTTACTACATTAACAAAGTTATGTATCTTTATTGGCTACTGTGTTACACTGTGGGCAAGCAATGTTA
>JAYUVL010000527.1:0-9416 GCA_043754075.1 Cytophagales bacterium
TATCAATACAGTCAAAAAGCACGCAAAAAATGTTTTCCAAGAACTACTAAAAGTGAATACAAACCAGTCTATTAGCTGGGAGACTACCTAAACAGTTACATTTTCCCAACCAACTGGCAGGCATTTTATACGCCTGCCAGTTTTCTCCAAAAACTTATTAGCAAAACATAAAGCTCAATCCTATGTACAACCCAAAAAGTTATCGAAAATCATTGATCCTATTGTTGCTGGCTGTAGCCCCAATTATGGGCTGCGAGAAATTTGTTGATTGGGATAAATCGCTGGGCCAGCCAACTGTGGATGCACTAGCGGGCGAATGGGCTATTGAGCGTATGACGTTCTACGCCCGTAACGGCGATTCATTGGCCATTCCTTTTCAGCGGGGCACTTTTGGCTTTGTTTGGTACGAAGTCAAGAAATCGAGCCCTGAGAACGGCGAAGGCTGGTTTATGCTAGATACAAAACGTACCCGCTTCAGATATGGCCCATTGAGCCGCACTGACGATCAAATTTTCATTAATGTGAACCAAGCTGCTTCAATCATGTTCTCGGCTAGTTGCCGTATTCAAGTAAGTGACGCGGGCAAGCTCACCATCAACGACTTGTCAACTAGCTATGGGCCCAACCTTGAGTCCCAAGCACAAGGGCGCAGCAGAATCGAGTTGGTCAGAAAATAGAGGTACGACCGGAGAATACAACTTATTTCCTTTCGGGCGATAGTTTTTAAAAATATGGTAAATTGAAAATCAAGTAGTTAATAAAAATACTTATTTTCAATTACCTGAATGCCAATAAATTAAAAATAGATAAAACAAGAATTTGTCGCCCAGAAGAGAGCAAAACATTTGGCTTTTTCTTCCACCCTTTCACAGATCACCTATGAAAGTGTTTTTGATTTTTGTGGTGCTTACACAATTTGCGTACCTTGCTTCAGGGCAACCTAAATCGGCCTTGGCACTATCAGTAAGCGCGGGCTGGCTCAACACTCCTTACTATGCCCAAGCTTTTCGGGGCGGGTTTTACAACTTTGGTTTTGATTATTATTTGTCGGGTAGGCATCTCTTATCTGTCAACTACCACTCAGGCAGTCACGATTACCTAGATATTGCTTATGCCGCTCCCTCGGTTTTTCTTATAACCCCAATGAATACCAACGCCAAAGCGTCCTACCGGACATTTTCGCTACTTTTCAAGTATAAATTGCTTGATCTCCGTCGACTCAGTTTGGTGCCCAGCGTTGGCGTTGGCCTGATGACCCATATACGAAACTTCCCAGTTACCCAAGGCCCCTCAACAGTTTTTTACGACTTAACCTGGACCAATTTGGTGTTCCCCCTCGGCTTGGAAGTGGCCTACAAAGTCTCCCCCCGTTGGCAAGTGGGGATGATCGGAGGGCTTTTCATTCATCCTCGCTTTCCGTTGGTGGGCTACCACGCCGGACCAAGGCTGGCCTACGTGCTGCGCTGATTTGTCATTGCTCACGGCCAAAACTGGCCACCCTGCGCTGGAAAATCTGGCCTGCCCATCTTCCTCCCCGTCCCCGATCTGAGCATCGGCTGGAGCTTCTGAATCCGGGGCAAAAATTTGAAAGCATATTTGATGGACAAATATTTCTGTTGGCCAAAAACAAAAATTAAACGACCAATATAAAAATCGTTAAACTTTGTAAAAAAAAAAGACCAGTTTCATGACGTGAGACTGGTCGCGTTTAAGTTTGTGGGCAATTGCACAGTTACCCAGTCTTTCATCTCTCCCCCAACCAATCGCCATGAAAAAAACACTTTGGCTCTTGTCATTTTCCCTAGTCCCCATGTTTGCTTGGGGGCACCTAAAGTCACATGCGGGCATGGGCTTTTCCTACTTTTTCTATACTGCTTGCTACTTTGGGCTGGGCTGGTCCCGTAAATGGACGGGGCTGGTGGCCTGGAAGCACCACCTGATCGCGCTGGTGCCCCTGACGTACCTATCCGGCTTTTTATTGGTCGAGGCCTTTGATATGTTTTTCCCCATCTTCACCCCCTTGTTGTTTTTGGTGGGGCTGTTTGGCTATCTGGCGGGGTGGTATTTCACCAGCCACCGCGCCCCGAGCTTGGCGGTGGTGCTCACGTTGGCCTGTGTGATCGGTACCTGGCGCTATTACCTGCCCGAAACAATCGGTTCTTTCTCTGAAAAGTGGAACCAACAACATTTGTACCCCTCCTTTGTGGGCAAATCGCCCGAGCTGCGCTTCGAGAGCGAAAAAGGAGCGCGCCTGGGGCCGGAAGACTTCCGGGGCAAGGTGGTGCTGCTTGATTTCTGGTTTTCGGGCTGTGGCTACTGCATTGATAAATTCAAGCTGCTCAACGTGGTGAAGCAACATTTTGCCAATGAGCCCCGGGTGTTGGTGGCCAGTGTGGCCGATGGCAACCTCGATGACCGGAAAAAATTCAACCAGATGCTGGCCAAGTATCCACACATCACCAAGCCTGCGCTATATGACCCCCAAGGGCAATTCGTCAAAGCGAACGGGATTGCCAAGTTTGGCTATTCGTTCGAGATCGGGCTGGACCACACCTCCACCATTTATACCGTCGATTGGGGAAATTACAGCGGTGACCTGCTGGCCGACTACTACGCCGAGCGGCTCATCAAGCAAATTGAGGACAAACTAAAGGAGATCCCCCAATGAAACTCATCAAACCCTTGTTTTTGATTTTTGGGGTGACGCGGGGGTAGCTCTCAAACTATACTGGGAGAAGTCACCAACGGCTATTTAAAACTCGTATTTCTGGAGGACTGGCAAAGGCAAGATTGGCAAAAAATCCCCAAGGATGCTAAATCCTTGGGGATTTTACTGGGTCAATGACTGAACTCTAAGCCTAGCGGTCAAACCACATTGGCGTGTCCAGGTTGAGACCGGTGGGCGTGTTGGGGTTGGAGTTGATTTCCTCGCTGCGGTACAAGAGCCGGCGGAGCAGCCCGCTCACAGGGGTGCCGGGAGGCGGGGTCATGGCCGGGATCTCCTGGCCAGCTACGCCGCTGCGGCGGTGCTGCACCCAAGCTTCCACCGGGCGCATGAACAGATCCAGCCATTGCTGCTGGGCCAGTTCGCGGCGGAAGTTGGCCGCAGTGAGGGCCGGCAGCCCATCGGCGTAGGCACTGGCCTGGGCCATAGGTGCGCCAAAGGACAATAGGCTTTCACGTACTCCGGCGCGATAGCGCTGGTTGGCCAGATCGAACCCGCCCGGGGCAAAACCCCGCGCGTAGGCTTCGGCCTCGAGCAACAACTGCTCCGAATAGGAGAAAGAAACTTCGGGTAGATCGGCCCGGAGCAAATTCATGTTGACCAAGGCCGACATGGGCGAAAACGTTTCCACGGTGGTGCGCAGGGCCACGATCTGCCCGGCGGCGGCTCCGGGGCCGGGCTGGAAGAAGTAGCTCATCCGCGGGTCATTGAGCTGGGTGAGCAGATCGAACACCGCTTGCGAAGCGTACCAGTCGGACTGTACCCCGCCCCGGAAAATGGCGGTGAACGAAAAGCGGGGGTTTTGGCGGCCCGGCTGGTTAAAATACCGGAACTGCATCATGTCGGCATTGGAAGCAATCATGCTGCCCTGCTGGACCAACTGGCCAATGGCGGCCGCCTTGCTCTGATCCTGATCCACCATGCCAAACATGATGCGGAGCTTGAGCGAGTTGGCAAAGCGGCGCCACTTGGTCATGTCGCCACCGTAGTACAAATCGTTGGGGGCACTGATCTTGCCAGCCGCCGCCGGGTCAATGGCCGCAATGGCTTCGTCCAGCAACCGGATGCAACCATTGAGCACCTCTTGTTGGGAATCGAACTTGGGGAAATCCACTTCGCCCGTTGCGGCTTGGGAAAAGGGGATATCGCCCCACAGGAACGACGTTTGGGAATAGGCAAAGGCTTTGAGAATCTTGCACTGGGCCACCGTGTTGGGCTGGGCGGGTTGGGTGCTCTCGGCCAAGCGCTGGGCCACTTCCAAGTTCTTGAGCACGTCGGTGTAGGTGCGGCCCCATACGCTGCGTATGCGGGTCTGGTCAAACTGGGCTTGGGCCAGGCCCCAGCGCCCGCCCGAGGCCCACATCTGGGTGGACAACGCGACGGGCCAAGTCAACTCTGCCACGCGGAGCAGAGAGAACTGGGTAGCTGCCCCGGCGAAGAGCAACGAAGGATCAACCGAGGTGGAGCGATTGGGATCAATGTTGATGTCACTATTTTTGAAACACGCTGTTACCGGAAAAACCAGCATCAAAGCAAAAAGCAATCGTTTCATATCTAAAGAAAAGTGAATGAATGAAAAGTTGAATACGCGAACTTGGTTAAAACGTAAGGCGCAGGTTGACCCCGAAACTCCGGCTGCCGGGTACACTGCCCCGCTCCAAGCCTTCACCGATCAGGCCAGTACCCAACACGTTGGCCTCAGGATCAATGTGGGGTACATTGGAACTGATGATCCACAGGTTCCGGCCCTCGATCCCCAGGTTGATATTGCCAAAGGGGGTTTTGTCCACCATCTTTTTGGGGAACGAATACCCAAACCTGATTTCACGCAATTTAACAAACGAACCGTCGAAAGTGTTTGTTTCGGGACTGCTTGAGTTGTCCAACTGGCTCCAATACTGCTGCACACTGGCCACCGGGCGATCGTTGGGGCGGAAAGTGCCATCGGCATTGCGGATCACGCCCGGATCGATAAACGGCGTGCGGTTGTCCACCGCAGTTTCGGCCGCTTGGCCCCCGGAGCGCAAAATCCCCACGGTTTGAGAGTTGATCACGCCGCCTTTGCGGACATCGATCAAGAAATTGGCATCAAACCCTTTGTAACTGAACGAGTTGTTGATCCCCAGCGTCCAGTCGGGGTAAATGTTGCCCAGCAGCTTGCGCGGGCCGGGGGTGCGCAGGCCCGTGGTGGGGTTGATCACAAAGTTGCCCTCCGGATCGCGCAGCCAGCCCACTCCCTGGATGTTGAAAGTTTCGCCGGGGCGGGCCACCACAAAGATGCCGAAGCCATCGCCCGAAGTGGTGATGAACTCTTGCAGGCCATCAGCGAGCGATTCTACCCGGTTGCGGTTGCGGTTGAAATTGAACATGGCATCCCACCGAAAGCCCGATGAAGTCTGGATCGGGGTCACGGTTAGCATGGCCTCCAGCCCTTGGTTGGACAGTTCGCCCACGTTGAGGCGGCGGGCCGAATAGCCAGTCGACTGGGGCACGGCGATGGAGATGATCTGGTCGTAGTTCAGGGTGCGGTACCAAGTCATGTCCACACCCACCCGGCCCCCGAAAAACTTCATTTCCGCGCCCAGTTCGTAGGAGGTTTGGCGTTGGGGGCGCAGGTTGGTGGGGGGCAGCACGTTGGTTGCCCCGAAGGCCGAAGCCCCGCCAATGGGGTACAGGATGTTGAACGTGTAGATATCGTTGGCCTGGGTCAGTGGGTTGTAGGTGAACGCCAGTTGGTAAGGATCTTCGTCACTGCCCACATTGGCGTAGTTGGCCCGCAGCTTGGCGTAGCTCAAGATGTCGTTTTTGACGATCCCCAAATTGGGCAGGGCCTCGGTCAACACAAAAGACACACTGGCCGAGGGATAAAAGTATGAGTTGTTGGCCACGGGCAAGGTTGAGCTCCAGTCATTCCGCCCGGTCACGTTCACGAACAGGAAGTTTTTGTAGTCCAAGCTAAAGTCGCCATACACCCCAAAAATTTCCCGGCGGCTATAAAAATTGGAGGGTACGTTGGACTGCGCGTTGGCAAAGGTGTATAGCTGGTCGATGTTGAGCCCTTCGGACAGTACCCGTTCCCGGCGGATCGTCCGCTGGTTGAACTGGTGGCCCACGATGCCCTTGAACGTCCAGTTGCTGGAAATCTTGCGGGTGACCGAGGCGATCAGGTCGCTTTGGAGTTCGCGTTCATAGATATTGTTGGTCTCAAACAACCCGTTCAAGCGGCCCCGGGTGCCCCGGCGGGTCACGGCGCGGCGGTTTTCGGTGAAGAAGTCGGTACCGATCCGGGCGGTCACGTTGAACCAATTGGTCACATCATAGCCCAGGCTGGTTCCGCCATAGACCCGGTCCACGGAGTTGGTGAACCGGTTGAAATTGGTGACCCAATAGGGGTTGTTCTGCACGCCGTTGAGGTCAATGGAGCGCGCCAGATCGCCGGTCCAGCCCGGGGGCACGGCCTGGGCCGGAGTGGCGAACAGGTTGTCGCGCAGCTCGTTCACGTCCACCGTGGCTGGTACGCCGGCCAAAATGGTGGTCAACACATTGGGCGTGTTGGAGCCTTGATACGGGCGGCCATCGCTGGTGGTGCGCACATAGTTGACCCACACGCGGGAAGTGAGCTTGTCACTGATCTTGCGGCCCGCGTTGAGCGATAGGGTGTGGCGGCCCATTTTTGAGTTGGGTACGGTGCCAGTCTGCTGGAGGTTGGTGTACCCGATCCGGTAGTCACCCTGTTCGCTGGCCCCATCCACCGCGATGCTGTTGATCAACGTGCGGCCCGTGACGAAGAAGTTTTTCCAGTTGTCGGGAAAGGCTTGCAGGTTGGTGCGCTCGCCCTTGTAGTCGGTCACGGACTGGCCCTCGATGCGCGGCCCCCAGCCATTGGCCAATTGGTTGTTATAGACCCCAAAGTTGCCTTGGGCATATTCGCTTTGCAGATCGGGGAGGCGGAGCACATTGTCCACCCGGGCCGAGGTGTTGTAGGTCACGTTCATTTTTTTGGCCCCCAGTTTGCCGCTCTTGGTCGTGATCACGATCACGCCATTGCGCGCCCGCGAGCCATAAAGGGCCGAAGCGGCCGCGCCCTTGAGCACGGTCATGGTCTCAATATCGTCCGGGTTGAGGTCACTGGCCCGGTTGCCCACGTCCACGCCCCCAGTTACCACATCAGTCTCCGAGCCATTGAAGGAGGAGTTGGAGATCGGCACCCCGTTGACCACAAACAGCGGCTCGCTGGCCGAGGAGATGGAGTTGGCGCCCCGGATCATGATCCGGCTCGAGCCGCCCACCGTGCCCGATTGCTGGGTGATGCGCACCCCCGCAATCCGCCCGGCCATGCTGTTGAGCAGGTTGGGGTCGCGGGCCTTGATCAGCTCGGCCCCGCCCACTGTGGCCACGGCGTAGCCCAGTTCTTTCTTTTCGCGCACAATCGCGTTGGCTGTCACCACCACTTCGCTCAGGTTTACCACGTCGGTGGGCAGTTCCATGTCCACCACCGTGCGGCTACCGATTTCAACCTCGGTGGTCTTGTAGCCAATGAACGAAAAAATCAAGAGTTTGCCATTGTCCGGCACGGTGATTTTGTAGGTTCCGTCGCCATCCGTGATGGTGCCCGCGGTGGTTCCCTTCACCACTACGTTCACCCCCGGCAGGGCTTCTTTGTCGGACGACGTTATTTTGCCCGAAACCACGCGCTGTGCCCAACCAGTAACGGCCGCTGAGCAAAGCAGCAAGAAAATAAGTAAGGATTTTTTCATAAATGCAATTGACTTTTGAACCTTAAAATGAAAGAGAACAAGGAAACAATCCGCTTTTCAAACCCGCGAAAAAGTAACCGATAAGGATAATTTGGGCAAGCAATAAAATCAAGGTAACTGAACTGCCAATCCAGCGTGGCAGTGAGAGGTTG
Source organism: Cytophagales bacterium (assembly GCA_043754075.1). Lineage (GTDB taxonomy): Bacteria > Bacteroidota > Bacteroidia > Cytophagales > Thermoflexibacteraceae > JALONO01. The sequence goes on from JAYUVL010000527.1 coordinate 7,635, forward strand.
ATGTGCCGGCGATGTTGTCGTTCGCCAAGTTTACTGGTTGGGTGAAGGAAATCAGTGGATTGATACTTAGGAAGCAACCACTCAAATCAATTCCTATCTGCGAAGGTTAAATAATTGTGACAGAAAACCAAATCTGGCCGGGCAGATTTGCGAAAAAGGCAAAAACAAACCGCGATTGGTAGAAAAATGGCAATGGTTAAAAGCGGGTGCGCAATGTTATGATTATTTTTAATTAATGGATTGGATCGGTTAGCTTGTAACAGAAAGCAAGGGGTTGATCAATATTACTTCATTTATGGGTATTATTGTGCTGACCAACCGCTATTTACCATGCCCCTCCAAAGTATCAAAGAGCAACTGAACCGGATTGATGACCTGATCCGCCGCCGGGCCACCGGCCCCCCCGAAGCAATGGCCGAAAAGCTGGGCATGTGTCGGGCCAGTTGGTTCCGCTGGCGCGACCAACTCATTGGGTTTGGCCTGCCCATCGCGTATGACCAAGTGGAAAAAACCTACTACTACACCCAAGAGGGTGAAGCCCATTTTTTGTGCTGGCAACCCCGCGCACCGTCTGACGAGCATAAAACCCGTTAAATTTTGTGAAAAAATGGCCAGTCTCATGACGTGAGACTGGCCGCGTTTAAGTTTGTGGGGCAAGAATAATTTTACTCACTTAAACGCAGTAAAAGTAATGAAAAAATCGCTTTTGGGGAGGGTTTTCTCTCTGCTCCTGATGGGGGCGTGCACGCAGGGGTTGGTCAATGAGCCGGTACCCGATCGCCAGCCCGAAGCGAACAACGCTTTTGGGGCAATGGCCAATACCGGTTCCCAAATGCAGACTAATTTGTTTTTAGCGGTTGGATCAGTTGGACCCGTCCCCCAATTTACCGTCATACTCATGAGGAGTTGATCTATAATGCTTGTGCTGGCGGATATACTGGCTCAATTTCTTCACCTTTTAATTTTACAACCCAGACCTACAGCCAACGGTCAAATCCAGTGTTAGGCTGCTCGATTTCCCGGTAAATGATAAATCAAGAATCAGGTTTCCACAAACCTGATTCTCCCCCCAAACCTAAACCTTACCGCTATGTCGCGAATTTTGTTGATCACATTGTTGATGTTTTTATTGGCCCTCCCGGCCCTGGCCCAGGACAAAGTGGCCAAAAACGCCATCTACGCCGAGCTTACCGGCTGGGCCCTGCCCTCGGTGAACTATGAGCGGGTGGTGCGGCAGTCGCCCGGCCACACATTAGCACTCCGGGCAGGGCTTATGTTTGTGCCCGGGCGCACCGATACTTTTTTTGGGGCTTTCCCGGCGCGACCAACTGCCAATTGGGTGGTGCCGCTCGGGCTCAACTACTTGGCGGGCAAGGGTCGAAACCGCCTCGAGCTTGGCTTGCAATACCACTATATCCAGCGTCAGGGGCTTGAGGGGAACCGCACTGCGGGAAGGTTGAACCCGTTGGACCCCAGCTCTCCTTCTGTGCCAGTCACCGACAATACCACTTTTGAGACTTGGAGCCACCACTTGGTCAATTTGCGGGTGGGCTACCGCTATCAAAAACCGGAGGGAGGCTTCACCTTCCGGGCGGGCATCACCCCGGTCAACTGGTTTGTGCACGACCGGGAATCCTTTTACTTGGGACTGGGTAGGTTCCTGCCCTATTCCACACGCCCGCTGGTAGTATTTCCCGTCCCCGACATCAGCATCGGCTGGAGTTTTTGAGCTGGGGCAAAAACTTGAGAGCCTGTTGGCTGGACAAATATTTTCGGTGGCTA
>JAYUVL010000528.1:0-5728 GCA_043754075.1 Cytophagales bacterium
GCAAATAGTAAAAATTATTGCTGGGGGAAAAGGCTTTGCCCTGATCATCGGTTTGGCCCAAGTCTTGCACCCCGGCCGGCTTGGCATCGGAGCGATAGCGGCGGGCCACGTGGTTGGGCACAAAATCAATGAGCACCTTGAGGCCCGCTTGGTGGCTGCGCTGAACCAGTGCCGCAAATTCTTGCATCCGGTTGGGCGCGTCCACAGCCAGCTCCGGCGAAATGTCGTAGTAATCTTTGATGGCATAGGCTGAACCGGCCCGGCCTTTTACCACATCCGCATCATCGAGCGGAATCCCAAACGGGGTAAAATCGGTCATAGTCGCGTGCTCGATCAGCCCGGTGTACCACACGTGCGTAATGCCCAGCTTGCGCAGTTCGGCCAGGGCGGTGGCTGAAACGTCGTTCATTTTGCCCACACCGTTCTCTTCCAGTGAGCCGTAGATTTTGTTGGTGGCGTTTTGGTTGCCAAACAGCCGGGTCATCATTTGATACACAATGATCTTGTGGTCGGCCATTGGCTCTTGCAGCAGGTTGGGATCGTTCATGGTCAGGGACTGTTTAGAGCGGTTTTTGGGCGCGCCCGTGGCGGCGGTTTTCGTTTTCTTTCCGGTTTTTTTGCCTTGGGCCAGGGCGGGGAGGCTAGCTCCCACCAACATGGCAGCGCACAAAAGTAAGGGCAAAAGGGCAGGGGTGATCCGTCGGTAATGTGGCATAGTCTTGTTTTATTGTTGTAAGAACTGCACGACTCCCTCGGCAAAAGCGGCTGAAGCGGCAGTATTGTTGTGGGTGCCGGGCACTGTCCGCAGCGTGGACTTGGGCAACAGTTTGGCCAAATCGGCGGCGGCACCGTTGTCGGTATCTTGATCGCCCGCGATAATCAGCACCGGTTTTTTGATCCGGCCCAGTTCGGCGGCCGTGGTCACGGGCTGGGCTTGCTGCAGCAAGTTCATCACCAAGGTGTCGGCCCCGCTCGATCGGGCATAATTGAGCGCACCCTGGGTTTCGGGCCGGGGCTTGCCCGCAAACGCCTCGGCCATCATCCAGCGGCGGGGCCAATCTGGCTTGGTAAATTCCGCGCCCATGCCGCCCAGCACTGCCGACTGCACGTGCTTGTCCAGCACCAAGAGCCGGGCCGCGATGATGCTCCCCCGTGAATAGCCCACGACGGCGTACTTGCGCAGTTGCAAATGCTTGGCCAAGGCCATGATGTCTTTGGCCTCGGCATCGTTTTGGTAATCCGCCAATTGATGGGGCTTGTCCGACAGGCCATTGCCCCGCAAATCCAGTGAGATGACTTGAAAACCTGCGTTGACCAACGATTGGATCAGCGGGCCGCGTTGCCACATGGTGCGATTGACAATAAAACCGTGCACCAATAGGACCGGTCGGCCTTGTCCCGTCACTTCGTAGTACACTTGGGTGCCATCAAATGAGGTGAATTTGGCTTGGCGATCTTGGGCCGTGGCGCAATCGGCCACCCAAAGCCAAACACTGAGCAGTAAGAAATTGCGCATAGCAAGCAGTTTATTGGTCTGGCGAAAGTAACACAAAAAGCTCGATGGTCGATCCAAACCGCCACGCTTGGCCTTAAAGATTTCCGAAATGCTTCCTACCTGTTATGCTCCCGGCCTAAATCAAGCCCGGTCGGAATGGAGCTCAACGACTGGTCACCAAATAAATGTCCGCGAATCTTTCACCATTTTGTGGGTTGCTTCCCTTTTTAACGCTAATTTTAAGGGTCAAAATACCGCATACTGTCTATTTTTCTAACTTTATCAACCCGATTTGTTTGATTAAGTTTTCAATTTTATGGTCATGATCAGCAAAGAACAAGTACTGCAAGCCCTGTCCCAAGTGGAAGAGCCCGATCTAAAAAAGGATTTGGTGAGCCTCAACATGGTGCGCGATGTGACCACCGAAGGGCGTAGCGTCACCTTTACAGTAGTCCTAACCACTCCTGCTTGCCCACTCAAAGAACTGATCCGCAAAAACTGCACAGAGGCCATCCACACCCATATTGGGGCCGATGTGCAGGTGACCGTAAATCTCACTGCAGAGGTCACTTCGCTGCGCCCAACGGGCCCCATTTTGCCGGGGGTCAAAAATATCATCGCGGTGGCCTCGGGCAAGGGAGGCGTGGGCAAGTCGACAGTATCGGCCAACCTGGCCCTGGCCCTGGCCCAGAGCGGGGCCAAAGTAGGCCTGATCGATGCCGATATTTTTGGGCCATCCATGCCCACCATGTTCAACTGTGAGAGTGCCCGTCCCGGCATCGTAGAGCGCAACGGGCGCAACCTGATCGTCCCCATTGAACAATACGGGATCAAATTGTTGTCCATTGGGTTTTTGGCCCCCGCCGAGGATGCGGTGGTGTGGCGCGGCCCCATGGCCAGTTCGGCCCTGCGGCAGTTCTTGGCCGATGCCGACTGGGGCGATCTGGATTACCTGATTATCGACATGCCCCCCGGCACGAGCGACATCCACCTCACTCTGGTGCAAACCGTCCACCTCACGGGCGCGGTGATCGTCACCACGCCACAAAAAGTTGCGCTGGCCGATGCCCAAAAAGGGCTGGCCATGTTTCGGCAAAAACAGATCAATGTGCCCATACTGGGCGTGATCGAGAACATGGCCTACTTCACCCCCGAAGAATTGCCGGGCAACAAATACTACATCTTTGGCCGAGATGGGGGCAAAGTGCTGGCCAGCCGCAACCAAGTACCGTTCTTGGGCGAAGTGCCCTTGGTGCAGAGCATCCGGGAGTCCGGCGACCGGGGGCGGCCTGTGGTGATGAGCGACGGTGAACTGGCGACTGCCTTCCGTGAATTGGCCGAAAAATTGGCCCAAGCAGTGGCCATGCGCAATGCGGGCAATGTACTGGAGGGCCAACTGACCAGCGACTTGACCTCCTAAAGGGGTAAATGAACCCATTTATGATTGTTGCCCCGATTGGCAATGCCCTTCTTTGCTGGGCAACAGGGTCTGGGGCGTGTTTGCAGCTATTGAGTTGAAAAACGATTTCTCTTTGGATTTTATGGCCACCAATCGTCAAGTTATCCTTTACATTGCCATGAGTTTGGATGGCTACATTGCGACCCAAGATGATGACCTGTCATTCTTGGATGCGGTGGCCCAAGATGGCCAAGATTATGGCTACGGCGAGTTTATCCAATCAGTGGATACTGTTATTGTCGGTCGCCGTACTTACGATAAAGTGCGGGCGCTGGGGGTGGAAGCGCCGCACAGTGACAAAAACTGCTATGTGATCACGCGGGCACCCCAAGCCCAAGTGGGCAGTACCCAATTCCATACCGGCGATTTGGTGGCGCTGATCCACCAGTGCAAAGCTGAACCGGGTCAATCTATTTTTGTTGACGGCGGGGCCGAGGTGGTGCACCAGCTCATGGCCCACCAGTTGATCGACCAGTTTATCATCTCGATTGTCCCCGTGCTGTTGGGCAGTGGGATAGCGCTGTTCAAACCGGGCCGGCCCACCACCCCCCTGCAATTGCTCCGCAGCACCGCCTTTGACTCCGGCTTGGTGCAATTGCACTATGCGACCCAACACCCCAAATAGGGAAATCAATCGTCGGGCCCGACCAGACATCAATCGTGCGGGGTTCAACTGATGATCGCTTCTTTTGCCAGCATTCACCTAACTTTAGTTTGGCCAATGCCACGCAATTTTTTTAGCATCTTCTCGTTAAAGCGCTAAATGGGCTCGCCATAGCCCCTTAGCTTCATTATTGCCTTAACCACCTTATTGCCATGCTTACTGAATTTCAAAAATTGAAACTGGCCAATTTGTTCAATGTCCACGATTTGACCGATGAGGGCCACCTCAGCCAAGAGGATTTTGAGCAGTTGAGTGCCAATATTGCCTTGGCCGAAGGGTGGGCCAAGGGATCGGCGCAATACGACGCCTTGGAAGCCAGGTTCATGTACTTGTGGGAAGGTCTCCGCTATTTGGCCGACCGGAACAAGGATGGCAAAGTGACCGAAGTGGAGTGGTTTGCCTTTTGGGAGTACACCCTCGACTCGCCCACCGGCTACGAGGACGTGGTGCTGCCCATCGCCCAGTTGGTGTATCACATGATCGATGTGGATCAAGATGGCTACGTCACCCGCGCCGACTTTGCCCGCTATTATCATAGTTTGGCCCTAGATGAAGCATTGGCCAACGAGGTGTTCAAGCAACTGGACGTAGATCGCGACCAGCACTTATCGATTGCCGAGCTGCTCACCGGTTTGGAAATTTTTTACAAGAGCGATCTGCCCAGTATGCCCGGCAATAATATGTATGGCCGGATCGCGGCAGTGACTGCCTAGGCCATTTCCCGTTTCTCTTTCGTATCATTGTGGATTGCCACCCGATCCATCCCAATGATCATGAGAACGCTGCTCACTGTCCTCCTCTTTCTCCTTGTTTGTTTGCCCGTTATGGCCCAAAAGCGCCCGCCCATCCTCACCGATGAGGCGCAAGTATCTGCCTACACGCTGCCGGCTCTGCTTACCTGCCAAGACGGTTCACCCGTGCCGGATCGCAAAACTTGGGAGAAGAAACGCCGCCCCGAGCTGCTCCGGCTGTTTGCTACCCAAGTATATGGCCAAACGCCCAGTTGGGCGACCAAGATCCGCTGGAAAGTAACCCACGAACAGCCCAAGGCATTGAATGGCAAGGCTACCCGCCGGGAAATCACGGTTTATTTTACTGCCAACGACGCCGGCCCCAAAATGAGCCTGCTCCTGTACCTGCCCAACCAACGGAAAGGCCGGGTGCCCGCTTTTGTCGGCCTGAATTTCAATGGCAACCACGCTGTGGAAACTGACCCGACCATTGCATTGAGCCAAAGTTGGATGAACGAATGGCCCGAGAACTTCGCGGCCAACCACCGGGCGACCGAAAAGTCGCGGGGTTGCGAGGCCCACCGCTGGCCCGCCGAACGCATTGTGGAACGGGGCTACGCCCTTGCCACCATCTATTACGGTGACATAGATCCCGATTTTGACGATGGTTTCCAGAACGGGATTCACCCACTGGGCTACCGCCAAGGCCAAACCCGGCCCGATTCCGCCGAATGGGGCAGCATCGGCGCGTGGGCGTGGGGATTGAGCCGGGCCTTGGACTACCTCCAGGCCGACCCCGCCATTGACGGTAAAAAGGTGGCCGTCATCGGGCATTCACGCCTTGGCAAGGCCGCCTTGTGGGCTGGGGCCCAAGATCCGCGCTTTGCCATGGTCATTTCCAACGATTCCGGCTGTGGGGGCGCGGCACTGTCCAAACGCCGGTTTGGGGAAACAGTGGCGGCCATCAATGAGCAGTTCCCCCACTGGTTTTGCAAGAATTTTCACCAATACAACCATTTTGAAGATCGGCTGCCCATCGATCAGCATCAATTACTGGCCCTCATTGCGCCGCGCTCGCTCTATGTGGCCAGCGCCAGCCAAGATCTATGGGCCGATCCCCGGGGCGAATTTTTGGCCACCGTCTATGCTTCGCCCGTCTATCAACTCTACCGGCAGCCGGGCCTCACCCAGCCTGACATGCCCCGCCCCAATCAGCCAATGGTCAGCGGATCAATGGGTTACCACTTGCGCGAGGGAGCGCACGATCTGGTGATCTACGACTGGGAACAGTACCTCAACTTTGCCGATCGCGTTTGGGGGCGATAGGAGAAATCATGGTACCCCTCTACAGGGCAATCGCTCCTAAATATGGAGAATGG
>JAYUVL010000529.1:0-7075 GCA_043754075.1 Cytophagales bacterium
CAGCAAAGTTTGCTTTATTGCGAAGTAATTTTTTGATTGCCCAATCAAAACGAATTAGTTTTTTTTTCATAAAATTTCCAATACTTTTTTATTACAAAGATACGAAAAAATAAAAAGTAAATCAGTTAAGGGCTTGCTTTTATAATTGTACCTAAGAAGTTGTTTTGGATTTATAAATATTTGATTAACAGTAATTTAATTAAAATGACCCATTTTTCAAGCTTTTTGCGTTTGACTAGTTGAGGCTTGAGAAGGTCATGTGGTTGTTTAGCTCAAGCATAAGCCGATCAAAACGCGAGGTCTCATTTTAACTAATTGAATATTAAGTTGTTGAAATTCCCGAACATACTCTAATGTCCATATAAACGCAACCCTTGCGCTTATTGGCCCCAAAAACCTTCGCCTATCACCCCCGAAATCGGGATAAACGCAATCATTTTCCGTCTATCGCTACATTTGTCTTGCGGGTCACTGCCCGCAACTCGGTCAGCCTCTCGGTTTTTGGGTCATTTGGTAACAAATTTAGGGATTTTTGGTAAACCAGCAAATCTCACTGGGCTTTTTAGGGGCCGCAAACCGGATGCCCAGCGTAGGTTCGCCCGGTTTTTTCCCGGTACTTTCGCCTATATCGCCTTCTTGGGGGGATCGATAGGCAAAAGTACTGGTGGTCACCGCATTACCCAAGGCCCGGCCATGCAAAAACCTGCTTTCGGCCAAGCCCGCAAAAAACTAAAAGTACCATTTTTCTGGTGGCCCGGGTTTTGGTCAAGCCCATCATGCCCAGAATGACGGCCATGGAGGGATGACCCACACAGCAAGCCCCACGCACAATCGGCTTTTTAGTCCCTAACCAAGTAGTAGGGCAAGCCATATACCCAATTACTATAGCCAAAGGCGGGGGTGTCATCGAAGACGATAGCATGGGCCAAGTACGCGAGTAAGTAGGGCAAGCAATAACTGGCAACTGATGGCATCCAATTGGGCGCCTTGGCCCGGCCCCGGGGTGCGCCCCACCAGCAAGGGCATGGTTTGCTGCCAAAGTCCCGAACCGAGCAACCCCACCCGAAAAGGAGCCTTCGGCCCCGTGCCCAGTCGCGGGCGCAACCATGCCCCCTGTTCAGCAAAAACATTGAACTTTTTATACAATTCATTGTACATCAGCACAATGAACAACTTTACCCCAGCTTCTCCTGCCATAATGTCAGTGGGTGATCGCCCTTGGTAACGCTGGGCCGCATAACAGAAAACCGCCAGTTGGGTCAGGCCAAAATACCGGTCCTTGGATTCATCATAGGTGACAAAGTTTTGGTGGGATTCGGCAAAGCCAGCCCAAACCAGCGTGTCCAAGTTGGCCAAACGCTTGGTCAGGGTGCGGGTCAGGGCAGTATCGGCCAACAGATCTGGGGCTAGCTCGGCCTTGTAATAAAAAGAAGGGCCGCAATAAGTTGAGGGCCAGAGCGAATCAGCCAAGATTTCGGCTTTCAACGTTTTTGGGGGGGCATTAGGCACGGACTGCGACAACTGACCGCTTTCAAAACTAAACTGTACCAAAGTGAGCTCAGCCAAGAAACAGGCATCACCAATAAAGTCAAAGCCGCCAACCCAAAGCGGCTTTGGCGCAAGGCATAAAGCAAGGCTACCATCCAGGCCATGAAAAACAATCCACCCAACACATAGGGCAACCACTGAAATTTATCGGGAAGAAGCCGAGATTGGAGCACAAAACCATTTGCCTTTGACAACAAGCCCAGGCCCAGCAAGGCAAAAAAGGGCCAAATGGGGGATTTGGACGGCAGCGTCACTGACCGCTTGGGCAAGATGTTGTGCATGGCTAGGGTGAGTTTAGTGAAAAGGATGGATCCTAAATTCAAAGGTAGGAAATCGGGGCGAGAATTCTAAACTTGGGAAGCGGGCCTTGCAGGGGGCATAATGTCAGGTCCCGGGTGGGTTTGGGAGGCGATGCACGTCCCCCAAACTACTGGTCATCGATCCGTCCTTCATGACGGTCTTGCTATGTGGCCCCAATGATTCGCCGGCAAGTTTGGGCCAGTGGCCAGATCAATGTGGCGGGTGATAGGGATAGTTCGCTTTAGGGTTTTGGCTGGGTTTCCCCGCGCAAGGCCCACGCTTTGAGCAAACCAGCAACGCTGATGCCATCGGTGATTTCGCCCCGCATCACCATTTGAAAAGCTTCGTGCAGGGGCACCCGCTTGAGGGCCAATTCTTCGGTTTCCTCCATTTCGGTTTCTCCGGCCGTCAAGTCCTCGGCCAACAGCACGTACCCCACTTCATCGCTCACGGAGTTGGTGGTGTGGATTTTCATGATGTTGGTCCAGCGGCCCGCCGTGAACCCCGTTTCTTCTTTCAGTTCCCGCTGGGCCGATTCCAAGATCGGTACTCCGATTTTGCCGCCGCCCATCGGGATTTCCCACGAGTATTCGTGCAATGGGTAGCGGTATTGCCCCACTAGCCAAGTATAGCCTTGGGCATCAATGGGGATAATGCCAATGGCGATATTTTTGAAACTGACCACGCCATAGATGCCGTGCCCGCCGTTGGGGTTCAGCACTTGGTCCTCGCGTACCCGGATCCAAGGATTGTCATATACTTCGCGGGTGGCCAGGGTCACCCAGGGATTGGTCAATGCCGACATAAACAATGTGGGAGTTGGTGCTAAAGATAGGGGCCAAAAATAAGGCAGAAAACCTTTTGGGAGGTTTTCTGCCTGAAAATAGTTGGCTTGGGTGATATGGCGCAGTGGCTTATTGCTTAAACTCCATCGAAACGAGGGCCAAGAAGGGCTGTCCCACCACTTTGGTAATCTTGTTGACGAAATAGAGGTCGTGGCTGCCTTGCTGGCCTTTGGTGTCGATGGCTACCATCTGCATTCCGGCTTTGGGTTCAATCACCGCTTTGCCCACCAGCGCACCCGTGGGCGAGCCCAAGTGCAGCTCAAATTCACCGCCAGAGCCTTGGCCACCCGCAATCAACATAATGGATTGGATGCCAGTGAGATCAATGCCTTTGAAGGCCACATAAGCGTCGTTGGGCAGCACGGCCACGTCCATGTTGTTAAAGTTGAACTTGCTCATGTCTTTGCTTTCGTCGGCCATGATGGCTTTCACTTTTGGGTTGCGGAGGGCCAGTACTTGGCGGGTGGTCATTGGTTCAATGCCGTTGGCCCCGCGATCGGTGTAGGCCGCGCTCACCAAATAGGATCCTTGCTCTCCTTTGCCAACGTGCTTGGCAAAATTGAAGGTTCCTTTGGCCGGCAAGCGATTGGCTGCTTTTTGCTCATCACCCAGCGATAGGATGTAGCGCGCCATTTCGGCCGTTTGCGATCCGGTCAGTTGGGGGTGGGCGGCCATTCCTTGGCTACCCCACACCCCAGCTCCACCCTTAATGATCTTTTCGGACAAGTATTCTACGGCCCGCTTATCGGTTTTGTATTTTTTGGCCACGTCAATGTAGCTCGGCCCTACCGATTTTTTGTCAATCGAGTGGCAAGCCTTGCAATCACTTTCCTCGATCAAACGTTTGCCAGCTACAAAACCAGTGGCGGCACTGTTCATTTGGTGGCCTTGGGCAATGGCGGTTTTGTCGTAGCCTTGTTCCAGAAAATCAACCGAAACTGCAATGTCCTCGCCAATTACCCCACCTTTGGCCACATCTTCGGGGTCACTCACCGACACTTCGTAATCACGGTCTTGGTTATCGAAGTAAAAGGTCTGGTTGCCGCTCAGTTTGAGGGCTACCGCGGGCAGGGTGTTCCCCACTTTGATGTCCTGTTTGATCGTGTTGCTGGCTCCCTTGGCGTCGGTCACGGTCAAGTTCACTTGGTACACCCCAGGTTTGGTGAAAGTGAATTTGGGATTGGCTTCTTTAGACTGCACGGCGGTGCCACCGGTAAATTTCCAAGCGTAGGTGAGCTTGTCCTTGTCGTAGTCCATCGTTCCTTTGGAAGTGAACTGGACGGTAAGTGGCGCGGCCCCGATAGGTTTATCTGGGGTAAATGCCACTACTGGTTTGCGATTGCCAGCATTGAACTCGATCCGAACCAGCCGGGCATCTTCATTGCGGCTGAACCAACTCGTGCCGTACTCCAGCATATAGAGGGAGCCATCGGGCGCAAACTCCATGTCCATTGGATTATTGAACTTGGTGCCGGGCATAAACGGTTCCAAACCAGTCATATTGCCTTGGGCATCCATGCTCACGGTCATGATCCACCCGCGCATCCATTCATAAATGAACAGTTTACCGTTGTAATAATCGGGGAATGTCCGGCTGGACTTTTGATAACGGTCAGTGTAGAACACTTCGCCCGCCATTGGGTTGCGGCCACCTTTGCCCAAGATGGGAAATTCTTTTGACGGGGCATAGGGATACCAAATGAGGGGTTTTTGGGCGGGCGGCAACTCTTTTAATCCACTATTGTTGGGCGAGTTGTTGATCGGTTTGTCAGCATTGTATGGATCGCCAGCAGTGCGAGTGGTAAAGTCAAATTCACGGTAGGGCTTGTTGTCGGCCACAAACAGGGGCCAGCCATGAAAACCGGACTGACGGGCCTGGTTTACCTCACAATGGCCGCGCGGGCCACGTTGCACGGAGTCTTCGCCGGCATCCGGGCCAACATCGCCCCAGTAGAGATAACCAGTTTTTTTGTCAACCGAAATTCGGTAGGGGTTGCGGCAGCCCATGACGTAGATTTCGGGGCGGGTGTTGGGTGTGCCTTGGGCGAACAAGTTACCCTCGGGGATATCGTAGCCGCCGTCAGCCTTGGGCCGGATGCGCAGCACTTTGCCGCGCAGATCGTTGGTGTTGGCCGAGGTGCGCTGGGCATCCCAAGCAGAGCGGCCCGCCCGTTCGTCACTGGGCGAGTAGCCTTCCGAGGCGAAAGGATTGGTATTGTCGCCGGTGGAGAGGAAAAGATTGCCTTTGCCATCAAATGCAATGGACCCGCCCGTGTGGCAGCACTCATCGCGCTGTTCGTTCACTCCCAAAATCTTTTTCTCCGAGGCCAGCACTAAGCTATCACCCTTGAAATCAAAGCGGGACAATTGGTTTACTTTTTCTTTGGGACTGGAATAATACAAATACACCCATTTGTTTTGGGCAAAATTTGGATCCAAGGCCAAGCCCATCAAACCATCTTCATGTTTGGTATAAACGTCAAGTTTATTGATTTTTTTTATCTTATTGGTTGCTGGGGTGTAGAGCCGGACTTCGCCTTTGCGTTGGATGTAGATCACGCGGCCATCGGGCAATACCGCCATTTCGGTCGGTTCGTCCAAGTTGTTTTCAAGCACAACTTTGGTAAACCGGTTCTCCTCGGGAGTCCGCTTGCTCTTGACTTTGCTATAGTCCAAGGGATTGCGCTCACCCAGTGCGTAGGTCAGCCCACCGATCAAGTGCTTGATAAACAGCGGCTCAACAAAAGTTTCTTCGGTGTGGCCACTGGCCGTGTAGAAAGCGCGGCCCCCATCAAAGTCATGGTACCAGCTCATGGGGTGAAACGCGCCATTGGTGCCACCTTCGTAGGTTTTTTCATCAATGGTCATCAACACGTTCACCTTCTCGTTCAAGTTCTTAAAGTTGTACCATTCATCGGTGCGCTCCCAACGATCGGGGAGGGAATCGGTGGCCGGATGGCCGCGCTTGCGGATTTCTAAGATGGCCTTGCGCACGTTGGGGTTGCTGGGGTGGCTGGCGAACTGTCCGCCGACCAGTTGGTTGTACCAAGGCCAATCATATTCGGTATCTGTGGCAGCGTGAATGCCCACATAGCCGCCCCCGGCTTGGATAAACCGTTCAAAGTCAGCTTGCTGGGCATTGTTCAACACATCGCCAGTGGTTGACATAAATACGACAGCCGAATAGCGCTTGAGGTTTTCTTCGTTAAACTTGGTGGCATCTTCGGTCGTATCAACGGTGTAGTTGAGTCTTTTCCCAAGCTGCTGGATCAACGTGATGCCATTGGGGATGGAAGAATGGCGAAAGCCCGCCGTTTTGCTGAATACCAGCACTCGGACAGGATCTTTTTGCTTCATGTAGCAACCGGGAAGGGCGAGAGTGGCAATGAGCAACGCGCATAGCCACAGCAGGGATTGTTTTTTCATCTTCGTACCACTTAGTTTTAAACATTGTGAATCGCTCGTGCAATGAATTGGTTTAAACTGGAAACAAAATCATTGGTCAAATTTAAAGGAAAAAGGCTGGTTTAGAAGATCCCAACTGTTTTTTGTGCGAAAGAAGTGGAAGTTTTTTGGTTTGGGCCCCATCCACTTTTGATCCAATGGCCTATCTGTGGCGCTCTGTCCAGTGCCAGATCCCGACCGTATGCTGCCCGGGTGGCTCTCACCCATTTTGGGTACGTCACTGTCAAGGTAGAGGAAATCAACATTTCTCTAATGAAACGGCCGGCATTGATAGCCAACGGTATCTCCCCGTAGATCTATTCAATCCCTGGGCGGGGCTTTCGGCCGATAGTGAACCTGGTTGACCGTTTTTTTGCCTGTAGAGGTTACTGCCGCGCCACCGCTGCGATGAATGCCCCATCTCCCACGAAATATTTTTTCAGCAATTTAGGTTTCACAAGGGTGGCGTTGTTTGGCGGAAAGTAAAAAGCCCATCGTGGTTGCTTTGTAGGCATTTTTATTGTTCAATTGTCAACTTGGCATTTGCTGGTAGCAAATCAACCTAGTTGACTTGGCGAACTGTGCCCAGCAGCATGGCCTGCACCCGTAGGTGCTCAGGATTGCCACGGTAGCGAACCGATCCGATCCCGCTGGCCTCGGCCTCCAAAGATTTTTCCACACTTACTTCTACCATTCCCACACCGTTTAACAGCACCTTCGTGGTGTCACTTTGCAGGCCGAATGCCCGGTAGTTGCCGGCGCCGCTCATTCTTACATCCTGCCAATCGGCTTTGCCGTCCAGTTCGGTGGTGCCGGCCCCGCTGAGCTCCACCGTGAGCCGCTTGAGGTCAAGGTCGAACTCAGCATTGCCGGCCCCGTTCAGTTCCAGCCGGAGCGATTCGCCCTTTAGCGTCTGTTCGGTGCGGATGCGGTATGCG
>JAYUVL010000530.1:0-8460 GCA_043754075.1 Cytophagales bacterium
GGCACCGAAGTGCGAAAGCTCACGCAAAGCTGGGCCAAGGCCAATACCTTGGTGGTATCATCCAGTTGGGGGAAAATTCGGTGCAGACTATCGACTACCCCTTGATTTTGGGCAATGAGCAAATTACTTGGCCCTAACCAAGCACACATAACCCAAAAAAAGAATGGAAGGCAATATTTAGGGGGCATTCAGCCTGTTTTTATGAACAAAGTTAGGCATTTGGGGGAGAAAAACTAATTTGTTTGCCCACCCCAATACCCACTTTACCTTGGCGAGCTGAACAAAACAACCCCACTTGAGCAAACAAATGGGGCCATCCTTCAATTATGGAAGACGATTAGTAGTTCTCTTTGGCAAACATGGTTTGACGGTAAGCAGCACGGAGCTTGGTGCCACGCTTGCGAATCGAAGGCTTGGTAAAAGCAGTACGGGAACGGAGTTCGCGCAATACACCAGTTTTTTCAAACTTCTTTTTGAAGCGCTTCAGGGCCTTGTCAATCGACTCGTTTTCTTTAATGTTGATGATAATCATGTTTGGGCAGTATTTTTATAAAGTGTTGAATTTGCTTTTTGAATCGGGCTGCAAATATACAAACTGCTTCCGTTTTGCCCAACGGCCCGCCCAAGAAAATCACAAAAAAGTATGGCTCCCTGCAGTTTTTGCCTAATTTTAGCCCCAAATATACCACGGCTGCGGCCCTACTCCCATGAAACTGCTCCATTATCGACTGCTTGGCGAAGACCAGCCCACCCACGGTTATCAACTGCTGATCCAGCATGGGCTGTTTGGCCTGTCCGACAACTGGCAAACCGTGGGGCGGATGCTGGCCGCTCACTACCCCACCTACTTGATCGATGCCCGCAACCACGGGCGCAGCTTCTGGAGCGACGAAATGGACTATCACCTCATGGCCGACGATCTTTATCACCTGATCACCGCGCTGGACATTGCCCACCCGGTGCTGATTGGCCACTCGATGGGCGGCAAAGCGGTGATGCAATTTGCGGCTGATTACCCCGCACTTTACGAAAAATTAGTGGTGATCGACATTGCCCCGCGCTACTATCCCCCCCATCATCAAGCAGTCTTGGCTGGTTTAATGGCCATCGACTTGGCCCAAGCACCTAACCGCCAAGCGGTTGATGACGTCCTGGCCGCCCACGGCAATGACCTGAGCACGCGCCAGTTCTTGTTAAAAAGCTTGTACCGCAACAACGACAACCAGTTCGCTTGGCGCATCAACCTCCCTGTGCTCGTCCGCGAAATCGAGCAAGTGGGCCGGGCGCTGGAATTTACCAAACCCATGGACAAGCCGAGCTTGTTTGTGCGGGGCAGCCAATCCAATTACCTAAGGGAAACCGACTGGGCCGACATCAGGCGAGTTTTCCCCCAAGCCCAAACCATGACCATCGAGGGGGCGGGCCATTGGGTCCATGCCGACCAGCCCCAAGCCCTCTTTGAGGCCCTACTGACTTTTATCGGCCAAAAACAATAACCACCCTGAATTCATCAGGAGCGGAGGTGACAGATCCACAAAATGGGTTTAAATTTGGTAATCATCGCCACCCATTCCTTTTTAACCCATGAACCAGACCAAGCTCCAAGGCCTTTTGCGCCTCACGCGCCCGGCCAACCTAGTGACTGCCCTCGCCGATATTCTGGCGGGTGCGGCGGTGGCATTTGGCCTCCAATCGGCGCGGATGGATCCTGCTGCCACTGCCCCGCTCTTGGTAGAAGTAGTGACCCAATTGCCCCTGCTGTTGGTGGCCACGCTGGGCCTGTACGGCGGTGGCGTGGTGCTCAACGACGTGTTTGATGCCGAACTGGATGCCAAGGAGCGCCCCGAACGGCCCATTCCCCGAGGCATAGTTTCGGTGGCCGAGGGTGCTTATTGGGGGGGCGGGTTGCTCGTGGTGGGGATTTTGGCCGCTATGTTGGCCTCAGCGACCAGCGGGCTGATCGCCGCCAGTGTGGCCGGCCTAGCCGTTTTGTATGATGCCCAAAGCAAACATCACCCACTGCTGGGCCCGCTCAACATGGGGCTTTGCCGGGGCGGCAACTTGCTGCTGGGTATCAGTGTCATGCCCGAACTTGTGCTGGGCGCGGGGGGGCTGCTGTTTATACCCCTGATCTACATAGCGGCCATCACCATGGTGAGCCGGGGCGAGGTAAACGGTGGGCACAGTGGCACTCTTCAACTGGCCAGTGGGATGTATGTCTTGGTTATTCTATTGGTGGCTGGGGCCAAGTCCCTGCTTTTCAAATACTTGCCCGGCCCTTTCTTGGATCAGGGCAGCTTGGCGGTGCTCAACTTTTGGGCAATGGCCGCACTGCTCGCCCTGTTGGCCTATTTCATTTTCCCGCCATTGTTTCAAGCCATCAGCAATCCGGAGGGCAAAAAAGTGATGCGCGCCGTCAAAGCGGGCGTAATTTCACTCATCGTACTGGATGCTGCACTGGCCGCTGGTTTTGCCGGATTTGGCTGGGGTTTACTGATCTTGGCCCTGTTGCCTTTGTCCCGATTGTTGGCCCGGCTCTTTGCGGTCACTTAACATTGCCACGCTCTCATTTTACTTGTCGCAAATCTGAACGGAGCAGGGCAATCTGCCGGTCAATGGAACAATGATTGACCTTAATTTGTAGGAAATCGGAACGGTTAAAGAGTTTCTACCTAGAACAAAGCCATTGTCAAACGGCCCAGCGTGGCAATTTGACAATGGCTTTATCTTGGTCTGAGATAAAAAATTTACACCAACTGCTCGGCTCTGGCCACCACTCTGGGCAGCCCGGCCAAGTCTTTGCCGCCCGCAGTGGCAAAAAAGGCTTGCCCGCCGCCCCCGCCCTGGATCTCCTTGGCCAAGTCGCGCACCAACTGGGCGGCATTGTAGCCTTTCGCTTGCACCAGTGACTCGGCGATCATGACCGCAATGTGAGGCTTGCCATCGATTTCAGCAGCCAATACCAGAAACAAATCTTCCACTTGGGCTTTCAGATCATAGGCCAACTGTTTGAGCGCATCGGCCGACGGGGTTGCCACTTGGGCCGCCAGAAAGGCTAGGCCATTGCGCCGCACCACTTTGGCCAACAATTGTGCTTTGAGTTGCTGGGTTTCTTTCAACTGCAACCGCTCCACCTCTTTCTCCAAGCCATGTTTCTGCTCCAACAGTTGCTGCACTGCCTTTTTCAGATCGCTCGGATACTTGAGCAGGGCCTGTACTTCGTCCAACAGGTTGAGCTGCTGGCGCATATAACCCTCGGCCCGATCAGCGGTGATGGCCTCGATGCGGCGCACCCCGGCGGCGCTGGAGCTTTCGGCCATGATTTTGAACCGGCCGATTTTACCAGTGGCTGGCACATGGGTGCCCCCGCACAACTCAACCGAGTAGTGGCGGTCAAACACCACCACCCGGACAAAATCGCCGTATTTTTCACCAAACAGGGCCATTGCCCCCAGTTCCTTGGCTTGGGCAATTGGCACGTTGCGCAATTGCTCCAGCGCAATATTTTGGCGGATTTTCTCGTTGACAATGTTTTCCACGGCCTCAATTTCGGCGTCACTCATCTTGGCAAAGTGAGAAAAGTCGAACCGCAGCAGATCATCGTTCACCAACGACCCTTTTTGGGCCACGTGCGTGCCCAACACCTTGCGCAGGGCTGCGTGCATGAGGTGCGTAGCGGAGTGGTTGTTTTCCGTGAGTGACCGGCGGTGGGCATCTACTTGCGCCGTGACCAAATAACTGGCCGATTCGTCGGCCAACATGTCCACCAACGGATCATTGGTAAAATGAACAATCAAGTCATTTTCCTTTTTGGTGTCAACAATCGTGATTTTGCTCAAGTGCGTTTGGCCGGTGCCATTGGCAATGGCTATCTCGAGCCAACCGGTATCCCCCACTTGTCCGCCGCTTTCGGCATAAAAGGGGGTTTTGTCCAACACCAATTGGTATTGCGTCCCTTTTTTGTCCGTCAACTGACGATAGCGGAGGATCACTGCTTGGCAAGTGAGTTGTTCATACCCTATGAATTCAGTGGGGCCGTCGCTGTCGGCCAGTACCACCCAATCGCCCTTCTCGGAAGTGGCGGCATGACGGGAACGGGTTTTCTGCTCCAGCATGGCCAGATTGAAACCGGCCTCGTCGATCTGCAAATGGTTTTCCCGAGCAATGAGCGCGGTCAAATCCACCGGAAAACCGAAGGTGTCGTATAGCTCAAACACCGTGCGCCCATTCAAGGTGTCGCGTTGTTGGCCTTGGGCCTGCTGCACCAGATCGTCCAACAATTTGAGGCCATTGTCCAAGGTGCGCAAAAAAGCATTTTCTTCTTCGCGGATCACATTTTGGATAAATGCCTGTTGGGCGGCCACTTCAGGAAAAATTCCGGCAAACTGTTCGGCCAATAGGGGCACTAATTGGTGCAAGATTGGTTCACGGAAGCCCAAAAAGGTGTAGCCATAGCGCACTGCCCGGCGCAAAATCCGACGAATCACATAACCAGCTTTGTTGTTGGACGGCAACTGGCCATCGCCAATGGCAAAAGTGATGGCCCGGATATGGTCGGCCATTACGCGCAGGGCCACATCGGTCTTGATCATGGCCGGAGTGGCACCCGCTGGATTTTGGGGACTGGAAGCGTGGTATTGCCGTCCCGCTTTCTGGGCCAAATATTGGATCAGCGGTTGAAACACGTCCGTATCATAATTGGACGTTTTGCCCTGAATGGCCATGCACAGGCGCTCAAAGCCCATGCCTGTATCTACATGTTGGGCGGGCAAGGGCCGCAGGCTTTTGTCGGCCAGCCGCTCAAACTGCATGAACACATTGTTCCAAATCTCCACCACAAGGGGATTGTCGCGGTTCACCCAGTCCCGGCCGGGCTGCTGGGCCACTTGATCGGCGGGCCGCAGGTCGATGTGGATTTCGGAGCAAGGGCCGCAGGGACCAGTGTCGCCCATCTCCCAGAAATTGTCCTTTTTATTGCCAAACAGAATTTGGGATTCGGGCAAGAACTGTTTCCAGATCTCGAGTGCTTCCAGATCAGGCGGCAGGTTTTCGGCCTCGTCACCACCAAACACGGTGGCATACAACCGATCTTGGGGCAGGCCATACACCTGAGTGAGCAGTTCCCAGCTCCAAGCCAAGGCTTCCTTTTTGAAATAATCGCCAAAACTCCAATTGCCCAACATCTCGAACAAGGTGTGGTGGTAAGTGTCGTGGCCTACGTCTTCCAGGTCGTTGTGTTTGCCCGTTACGCGCAAACATTTTTGCGTGTCGGCGATCCGGGGGCTGGGGGCCATTTGGTTGCC
Organism: Cytophagales bacterium; assembly: GCA_043754075.1. Lineage (GTDB taxonomy): Bacteria > Bacteroidota > Bacteroidia > Cytophagales > Thermoflexibacteraceae > JALONO01. The sequence goes on from JAYUVL010000530.1 coordinate 5,304, forward strand.
CAAGAAAAAATCTTTGAACTGCGCCATGCCCGAGTTGGTGAACATGAGCGTGGGGTCGTTTTTGAGCACCAGCGGGGCCGAGGGCACAATCAGGTGGCCTTTTTTGGCAAAAAAGTCGAGAAACGCTTGGCGTATTTCGTTGGAAGTCATTGTATGGCTATCATTCATTGTTCAAATACAGTGGCATTTTATCTGCCCCGAAACAGCCATCCCCGAAATTTCATGATTTCAAGGCGCTCGGTAATCGGTTTGCTCATAGACAGCCGCTTGCTAGCTGGTCATGCAACGGCCCAAGAATGCTGGAAACAAGGGCGCAAAGATAACCAAAAACCCGTCCCAGCGTTGCCCGTCCACTTTTTTTGGCCCAAGGTGGCAAAGTAGGCTCTTGGCGTGGTTCAGTACTGGTTGGTGGCCAACAGCACCAAAGTGCAGGCCTCCTCGGTGACAATGCCGTGCTGCCCAGCCAAAGCGGCCAGTTCGGGATTTTCGGTCCCGGGATTAAAAATAAGGCGGTCGGGCCTGATTTTCAAGATGTAATCATACAGGGCCGGCTGGTGGGCCGGGCCGACATACAGGGTGATCGTGTGGATGCCCAGCACTTCGGGCTGGCCAGTGAGGATCGGCTGACCCGCCACCGTGCCGGCTTTGAGGCCAACATTGACGATGGAATGGCCCGCCTGCACGAGGCGGTGGGCCGCAGTGTGGGCATATCGGGCAGGGTTTTCCGTTGCCCCGAGGATAAGGGTTTTCTTCATCATTTATTTAAATCAAAGATTAGGTGTAAAATTGTACTAAAGAATTGGATTTTCTCAAAAACCACAACAATGAAAAAAAGGTTTACATGTTTGTTCTTTTTGCCTTGGCTGACCCTAACCATCCAGGCGCAACAGTTAAGCTACAACTTGGGAATGACCAAGCCCCACACCCACTATTTTGAAGTGGAAACCAAATTTGAAGCCTTGCCCCCCAACGTGGTCAAACGGGGCTACGTGGATTTCAAAATGCCCGTTTGGGCACCAGGTTCCTATCTGGTCCGCGAATTTGCCAAAAATGTGGAGGGCGAGACGGCCAAAGATTTGGCCGGCAATGTGCTCAAGGTTGAGAAAATCTCCAAAAATACTTGGCGCGTATTTACGGGCAAAGCTACTGGGGCGGTGTTCAGCTACCAAGTGTATGCCTTTGAAATTTCGGTGCGCACCAGCTTTCTGGATGCTTCGCACGGTTTTGTCAGCCCATCTGGCGTATTTGTATTTCCCGATGGGTTTGCCAACTTGGCGGCTACGGTAGAGATCAAGCCCTTCAAAGACTGGCAAGAAATATCTACCAGTCTTGAACCAGTGGGCAGCAATAAATGGATCCGCCGATCGCCCAACTATGACCTGCTGGCCGACAGCCCGATTGAGATCGGCAACCATCGGATCTTTGAGTTTCAGGCGGCCAACATCCCCCACCGTTTCGCCATGTATGGCACCACCGTGTATGACGAAGCCCGGATCAAGCGCGACGTGACCAAAATTGTGGACGTGTCCACCAAGATTTTTGGTGAACATCCCTGCAAAGATTACACTTTTATTGTCCATAACTTGGGCAGTGGATCTGGCGGACTGGAGCACCTCAACTCCACGGTGCTGGGGGTAAACCGCAATGCTTACAGCAATGAAGGCAGTTATTTGGGCTTTCTGAGTTTGGTGGCCCATGAATATTTTCATCTATGGAACGTCAAACGCCTGCGCCCGGCCGCACTCGGGCCTTTTGATTATGACAATGAAAATTATACCCGCCAATTATGGGTGGCCGAGGGTTTTACGGCCTATTACGACAACTTGATTGTGCGGCGGGCCGGACTTTCGGACGAGGCTACCTACCTCCGCGATCTGGCAGGCAATATCAACGAACACGAAAATGCCCCAGGCAGTGCGGTGCAAAGCGTCACCGAATCAAGTTTTGATGCGTGGATCAAGTACTATCGCCGCAACGAAAACTCGGCCAACAACAGTGTGTCCTACTATGGTTCGGGGGCCCGGGTGGCGAGCATGTTGGATCTGGAAATTTTGCAAGCTAGCCAAGCCCAAAAATCACTGGACGACGTGATGCGCCTGCTTTACAATGAGTATTACAAAAAGCTGGATCGGGGCTTTACCGAAGATGAGTTCAAAAAAGCAGCGGAGAAAGTAGCGGGCAAAAATTTGGATGATTTTTTTGCGAAGCACGTTTACGGTACCGAAAAAATCAACTATAACCAGTACCTGGCCTATGCGGGGCTCCAACTGAACGTATTGCCCGAAAAAACAATGACCTTGGGTGCAACTTTGGCCGACGAGAATGGCCGAATCATCGTCAAAAGTTTGCGTAAGGGCGCAGCAGGCTATGAACACGGCCTCAATGTAAACGATGAAATTATTGCCCTCAATGGTTTCCGGCTCACCAGTGGGGCGGCGGTTCAAAGCTCCGTTGCCGGCCGCAAGTTAGGGGAAAAGATCGCACTGACCATTGTCCGGGACGGCCTGCTCCAAACCTTGGACATTCCGCTGGCCGCCTCGGGCGCAGCCAGTTACTTCATGGTGTCGGTAAGCAACCCAAGTCCCGCCCAAAAAGCGGTTTATGACCGTTGGGTGGGTAATAAATAAGGCAAGACACTCGCCAAAATGACCAAAGGCTGGGCTTTGGGCTTAGGTTGGTGTTCTTGGTCGTTGTTAAAAAAATAACTTTTCTTTAACATTTTGATGCTTGTTTTTATCAGTGGTGGGGGTAAAATTGCAAACACTTAAACAATTTTACCATGCATTAAGTTAAGAAAAGTATTCGTATTGGTAGTTTTATTGAATTTTGGGGCTGTCATGGATCAAACTGGGTTTAAGGGAGGCTGGGCCATCAACTCTGCCTTGGCTCAAAATTACGGCACCATTTACCCCACACATGGTGATAAGTTAATGGAATGCACCTTGAGAGGGGGCAGAACTGGTCTTGGACAAAATCGACTACTTCAGCGGTTTGATCCTCCGGGTGCCAACTGACAAGCTGAAAGAGTTGGCCGCCCTGCCCTTTGCGCAATGAGTGGCATTGATATGCTTTGATCGGCCTAGCCAAAAAATCAACCAAGCTGCCTTTGATTGCCATTTATGGTCTGCCAAAGCTGGCTTTTATCCACGGGCCCCTG
>JAYUVL010000531.1:0-11339 GCA_043754075.1 Cytophagales bacterium
TTTTTTGCGAGCATCCCTTTGACAGTGATGGCAAACCAAGCCACGGGGGCAAAACGGGTAGCTGTGGCCGAGAAGGTGCATCACTGGGCAGCCTGTGAATTTGCCGCCGTTGTCCATGTCCCGCCGTTGTCCGTATCTCACGGAAGACCCCCACCCCGCCGTTGGCAACCAATCCCGTGCGCTTGGTGAATTGGAAAAATATGCCCTGTTTTTAACCCCAAAGGGGTGCAATGATTATAGCAGATGTTTGCCAATGACTTTCAACCTCGCAGGGGTGGCATTGTGTGCATGTCATTCCTGCTCGCGGGGCTTTTGGCTGCCGCCAAAGCTGGGGCAGTGGCCAAGCTGAAAAAAGCCGACGTGGCCAGCAAGTAAAATGTTTGGCGAACAATCGCATTTGGCTAATTTTGGTGTACCAGTTTATGAACATCGACCCTTACCTAACGTCCATTGCAAGAGCTAGTCCCGATCAACCAGTTGCCCAAATCAACCACAGCAAGCCCGACCAATAGGTTGGTATGCCATGGCTGCTGGCTGGCTTGGCTGCTTGTCCTATTGGCAAGTGGGTGGCCAAATTTGGCGCTGGCCCAAGCACCAGTAGAGAATCCAGTGGCCAAAGAACTGGAAATCAAAGAGCTGGTGATGGGAAAACAGTACTATTTTGCTCCCTATTGCTACATCTGGTCGGGCGGGGGCCCGCAGCCGTCCATCGCGGAGCTCCTCCAGCCCCCGAATCAATCACTCTTCCGCCCAATGGATGTAAATCAGTTGGATGTGCGCACCGGCCATTACTGGATTAAATGCCAGCTCAACAATCCACTATCCGACAGCCTGCTTTTGGCTTTTTACTTCCGGGCCCTGGAAAACGTATCGATCTACTTGATCCCCGCCCAGCCGCCCGCTGATTACCCGCTCGGCCCTGTCCGCGTTCGCAAGTTCAAACGCTACAAGGATCTGGAACGGTTGGCTATCCCTCCGGGCCGGAGCACGCTCTACCTCCAAATCCGTTGGGAGCAAGGCATTTACGCGGCTTTTCTCAAAGAGGGCCTCCGCTCACTTTCCTTTTATCACGGAGAGTACCAAACTTTTTGGCAAACGGACCAGCAATATTTGCGCACTTTTGAATTGTTGTTCTTGGGAGCCATCGGCCTGATGTTTCTCTATAATTTAATCCTATATTTTGTTTTGTGGGACAAAAGCTACCTGTATTACGTCTGTTACCTGTTTTTTTGGATCGTGCGCGTACTGGCCGAACGCGATTACTACGCCGACTGGGTTGCGCCGGGCCTGCCCGTCCACTATCTATGGCTCACCAACTTGAGCCCGGTGCTGTTTACCATCTTTCACCTTTTGTTCACCCGCTCCTTTCTGGACTTGCGCCAGACTTTGCCGTGGGCCAACCGGTTGAGCATAGGGCTCATCCTACTCATGTCCAGCAACTTGATCTTGCTGGCCTTGGGCCCTTACCGCTATTTCAGCACTTTGTACTATTTGTCCCTGCTTGCTTCCCTGACCGGGATGATCGTCATCGCCGTGGCGGCCGTCATCAAGGGGGGCTCCAAAGCCCGCCTGTTCTATTTGGCCGGCAGTATCAGCATGTTTGTCGGGCTGGCCATTTATGTGGCCCTCCCGGTTAATGTCAGCACTGTCAACGTTGCCTTGATTGGGTGCTTGATCGAGCTGACCCTTTTTTCATTAGGTTTAGCCGATAAAATCAACGATGCCCGAAAAGCACTCCACGAAGAGCGGCTCCAAAAAGCCCGGGAAAAAGAACTGATCATCGAGGAAAAAAACCAAGAACTGGAAGCCCGCGTACTGGCCCGTACCCAAGAACTCCAAACCAGCAACACCACCAAAGATTACCTGTTGTCGGTAGTCTCGCACGACATCCGCAGCCCGTTGAGCAGCATTTCCCAACTGATCGCCCTCATCCGACAGGGTGAAGTGACCGAAGCCGACCGATCAGACCTGCTGGCCGAAGTAGCCGAACAATTGGGCTTCACCGCCTTGTTCGTCGATGATCTTTTACTGTGGTCCAAGAGCCAGATGGCCCAGTTTACCCTCCAACCCAGCCAGATCGACATTGGACAATTGCTGACCGAAGTGACCAAAATCAATCGGTTTGAGGCCAAAACCAAAGCCGTTGAACTGGCCAACTTGACCCATGATGGCCTAACCGCTTGGGCAGATCAACCAACTATAAAAGTGATTATCAACAATCTCCTCAAAAACGCAATCGCAGCCACCCCCCGAAATGGCAAAATCACCATCACGGCCCATCAATTGGTGGACAAACTCCAAATCAATGTGACCGACGCTGGCCCGGGCATTGCACCTGAAATAATGGGCCACTTATTTGACCCAAACCTAAACAACGGCCGATCGGGCGGCATTGGGCTGTTGCTTTGCAAAAATTTTGTTGAGAAAAATGGCGGCAACCTTTGGGTGGAGAGCACAACAGGCAATGGCAGCACTTTTTCCTTTACTTTGCCCTTGACTGAACCAAAACCATAGTTGAAAGGCCCGTATACGCCGGAACCACTCACAGGGGCTGGGCCCGCTGGTAGGGTTCCTGCCGCCGTTGTCTGTGTCCCATTGAACCACTCACAGGGGCTGCGCCCGCTGGTAGGGTTCCAGATCGGGGCCACTCGGGAGCGTATCTCACAGGGGCTGCGCCCGCTGGTAGGGTTCCTGATCGGGGCCACTCGGGAGCGTATGAAGCCCCGATCGATGGCGCGGGCAGAATCGCGGCCCCCGACCCATGTCTCACGGACGGCCCATTTTGGCAACCCAGCGCGGGATCGGCTTAAAAAGGGGAAATTCCCCCGTATCTTTGCCCCATGATAACGGAAAATCCCCATTTGGTGGAGCACGCGGCGGTACTGCCACTGATGGAAGCGTTTTACACGATCCAAGGCGAAGGTGCTTGGCAAGGCCATGCAGCTTATTTTATTCGCTTGGGCGGCTGTGATGTTGGCTGTGTGTGGTGCGATGTCAAAGAATCATGGGATGTGAACAAGCACCCCGCCGTTGCAGTGGCCGATATGGTGGCCACTGCTGCCCAGTTCCCGGCGCGGATGGCCGTGATCACGGGTGGCGAACCAGCCATGCACGAGCTGGCCCCGCTCACCACCCACCTCCACCGGGCAGGTTTTCGCACCCACATTGAGACTTCGGGGGTGTACCCACTCACTGGCACTTGGGACTGGGTGTGTTTTTCACCCAAAAAATTCAAACCACCCCATGCCAGTATTTTTACCAATGCCGATGAGTTAAAAGTCATCATTTACCACAAAAGTGATTTTGACTTTGCCGAGCAGTTTGCGCCGCAAGTCAGGCCCGGTTGCCGATTGCTGCTCCAGCCCGAATGGAGCCGGTCGGCCCAAATGCTGCCGTTGATCATTGATTATGTCAAGACCAACCCGCAATGGCAAATATCTTTGCAGACTCACAAATTTATGGAAATTCCCTAGGCATGAAATATACGGTCTCGTACCAGCAGCCCCACCAACATTTGATCGATTTCCGTTGGGAGATTGGGCAAGTCAATGCCCCACAAATTGTTTTGCAATTGCCCGCCTGGCGACCCGGGCGCTATGAATTGCAGCATTTTGCCAAGAACATCCAACGTTTTGGGGTGTATGGATCAGACGGCACTCCCCTCCCCTTTCGCAAGATCCGCAAAGATCGCTGGCAGGTGGATACCCACGGGCAGGCAACCATTGTGGTCAATTATAACTACTATGCCCAACAGCTCGATGCGGGCGGAAGTTGGCTGGATGAAGTGCTGTTTTACCTCAATCCCGTTAATGCGTGCCTCTATGTAGAGGGCCGACTGGGTGATCCCTACGAAATAAACCTACTACTTCCACCGGACTACCAAGTGATTAGTGGGCTTGTCCGACGAGGCAATGTGCTCTATGCCAAAGACTTCTATGAATTGGCCGATTGTCCTATTTTAGCCACCGCCAGCCAGTTGCAGCATCAAACCTACCAAGTGGACAACAGTGCCGCCACGTTTCACCTTTGGTTTTATGGCAAGGTCAATCCTGACTGGGCGCGATTACTGGCCGATTTTCGGTTATTCACCAAAAAACAAATTGATATTTTTGGTGGAAAGCCCGAAGATTTTCCCATCACCGACTACCATTTTATCTATCTCATTCCAGCTTGGCAAGTTTATCACGGAGTTGAGCACCGAAATTCCACCGTGATGGTGCTCGGGCCTGATGGCCTGTTTGAACAAACGTATTTTTACCAAGATGTGATCGGGGTAGCTTCGCATGAACTTTTTCATTTCTGGAACATTTGCCGGATCCGCCCGGTTGAGCTAACCCCCTATGATTTTACCCAAGAAAACTACTTCCGCACCGGCTTTGTGGCCGAAGGGCTCACTACTTACTATGGCGACTATCTGCTGGCCCGCAGCGGGGTATGGGAAATGAGCCAATATTTCAAGGAATTGAGCAAATTATTCACCAAGCATTTTGAAAATTATGGTCGATTGAACCTCTCAGTGGCCGAATCATCATTTGACCTCTGGCTTGATGGTTATGTAGCGGGCATTCCCCGCCGCAAAGTTTCTATTTACACCGAAGGCGCAGTGGCCAGCCTCATCTTAGACCTGGAGATCCGGCAGTTGACCAACCACCAAAAATCACTGGATGACGTGATGCGCCAGCTATGGCAGCAGTACGGGCAAACCGGTCAAGGTTATTCCCTCGCAGACTACATCCAACTGGTGGAGGAAGTGGCGGGGAGCAGCATGTCCGATTATTTCAACAGTTGCATCTTGGGGGCCACCGATCTGACCGACCGGCTCCAACGCGCTTTGGCGACCGTGGCTTGTGAGTTAATCATCACCCCGGCCGAAAAAATAAGTGAACAGTCTTTTGGCTTTCGGGCCATCCTGCAAGCCGACAAGTGTTTGGTCACGTTGATCGCGCCCAACTCCCCGGCCGATCTGGTTTTGAGTTTGAAAGATCGGCTGCTGGCCATCGATGGCGAAACCATTAAAGACAATAATCTGGAAGATTTGCTGGCCAACAAAACCACGGTAGCGATCAAACTAAGCCGGCACGAACGCGAGCACACCATTTTGCTCACTGCAGATGGACAGGAATATTTGCCCACTTATGAATGCAATTTTATGGCTGACTTTGAGGATAGCCAGCGGCTCAACTTCGAGAACTGGATGCTGACCTAACCCCTTGAGATGGCCCTTTTCATTAATTGGGCCTCTAGGTCGACAATTTTTTGCAGGGCGTTTTGTAGTGCTTTGTGTTCATTGTGATACTCCCGCAACTCGAGTTTGGCTTTGGTGATATCCTCCACCATGCCCAAAATGGCTTTTACTTTTCCATCGGCATCCTTAATGGGCACTTTGGTGGTCCGCATCCAAGTAATCGTGCCGGCCGTGTTTGTTTGTGGCTCTTCAATGTCGATCTTGGCCTGTCTGCTGTTGATCACTTCGCGATCATCGGCTCGGTAGCCCTCCGATTCTTCCCGGCTCCAAGGGCAATCAAAATCAGTCTTGCCAATGATGGTTTCTGGCGTAAAGCCCGCGAGGCTGGCAAACACTTGGTTGGCTCCCAAAAAGGCCAGGTGCTCGGCATCTTTCCAAAAAATGGCCTTGGGCAAACTATTGATGATCGTCTGGAGCCAGAGTTGGGCATCATGGAGTTCTTGCTGCTGTCGGGTGTAGCCTTGGGCCTGGCTTTGGAGTTGGGCCACCAGCTCATCAGAGGCCCGGCTCTTGCGCCCCAGTTCTTCTTGGGTAGCCACCAATTCCTCAAAATTTTGGCGCATTTCCTCTTCTTGGCTGCGCAAATTTTCGGTCATTATCTGGGATTCATTCAGTAGTTGCCGCATTTTTTCGGAGGCTTGCACCCCGGCCAATGAACTGGCCAGCATTCCCGCTATTTGCTCCACCCACTCGATCTGATGCGGGGTCAATGGCTGGAAGAGGGCAAGCTCCACAATACCGACCGTAGCCAGATTGGTTTTTATGGGCACAAGCAGCAGTGCGGTCGGCCCAGCCTCGCCCAACCCAGATCGGATCCGGGCATAGTGATCGGGTATCTTGGTCAAGTAGGTGGTCTCGTTTTCCAAGAACACCTGCCCGAGCAAGCCTTCGCCCAATTGTACCGTCTTTTGGGCGAATTTTCGCCGATCATAGGCATAACAGGCTTTCAAAACCAGTACTTTTTGCCTGTCGCCAGCCATTTCGGCGAGGAATATCGCGCCTTGATTGGCCTTTAAATATTGGATAAGCTTGACCAGCACCTCATACACCAATAGATCCAAATCGGTTGAGTGCTGGCGAATAACTTCCGAAAAAACCGTCAACCCATCGGTGGCCCAGCGCCGTTGCTGCTCCGCCTCCGCTTCACTTTTTAGTTGATCGCGCATGGTGAGCAGGGCATTGCCCAGTAGGTCCTGGCTGCCCATCGCATGATAACTGGCCAAGTAATTTCCCTTACCGATTTCACTGGCAAAACCAGCGGCCAATTTTAGGTTATCGGCCAATTGACTAGTGGAAGCATAAATTTCCCCGATCTCATCATTCTTTTGCCACTGACCCAATTGGGCAAATTTCCCCAAGGCCATTTCCTTTAGGTTGATGACCAGCCTTTTAATCGGTTCGATAATACTGAAACGGAGCAATAAAGCTACGGCCAATAGCACAAAGAAAAAATAAAGTGTAAATAAAACTATCAACCCAACCAAGGCAGTGGTTAAAGGGGCATCGATAATATCAGCTTCGGGGATAGTGATGGCGAGATAAATGTCGAGCGGCTCGTAATAGGTAAAATACTGGATCTTGATGACCTTATTTTGATGAGCATAGCGGTAAATGCCCCGCTTGTGTTTAAACATGTACTCCACAATGTGCCGAGAATAGTCAGTGGCCAACAAGCGTAACCCCACGCTTTTCTTGACCGGATGGACGATGATGGTGCCCTGTGAGTTAACAATAAATGGATAGCCGGTTTGGTTGTACTTGAGCGAGGCAACTGTTTGGGAAATATTGGCCAGGATATTGTCCCGCCCGGCATAGATCATGCCCACCAGCTCATTATTGAGGTAAATGGGCTCATATACCACGAAGTAACTCTTCCCTTCGGGACCAAAGATCAGGCCTGCCTTGGCTGGTTTACCTTGCAAAATATTTTGCATAAGTGGCAAAGAATCCGGCAGATAGACATTGAGGCCCCGGGTGCCATCAGGGTAAATGGCACTGGAGGCAATGCGCATGAAGCCGCCCGGAATCCGTTGGAAAATGACCACCGAGCTACCAGTGTTTTTTTTCAGGGCATCCACCAGTACTGTGTCCTGATAGAGCGATTTGCCCCCCATGGTCAATGGCTTGAATTTTATCGGTTCAACTTGATTCGTTTCGCGATTCTTGGCCTCCACGACCACTGCCGAGTCGGCAAAATCCAGTTGGCCGTCGGTGAGCAGATACTTGGCCATTGCCAGATTAATGCTGGCTTGCTGGGCCGATTCTTCGTACTGGAGGTGCAACATCTGCTCAAAATCTGCCAAATAAGACAGCATTTGGTCGTCGTTGTCCTTGATGATCCGCCCTCTGAGGTAAAGGTAAACAGCAATGACCAATAAGGTAGAAATGGCAAAAGTTGCCAAGGATACAACCACCAAAAACCGCCGGGTCAGGCTATTGCCAAATATTTTATTCATTTCCATTATTGATTTCAATAAGCCAAGAAAGCCGGGCTGGGCCAATACCATCTTTAGCGTCGATAAAAATAAACAATTTTCCTACCAGAAGGGCAGCCTTGCGCACTCAGGGCAAGAAATAGTGCCACCTTTTTTGGTCAATTCGTAAAGCCAATGTATGGGCGGGTTCAGATGCAGACGAAACCAGCAGGCGGAGGCCAATTTCAGCCCCGCCGACGTGCACCACAATGGCCAAGTGAGCGCCCAGAAAAGTGGTTTGGCGCACCTCGCCCCAAAACTGGGCTTGCTCGGCCGGGCAGACCACAATGTGCTCGGGCCTGATGCACAACAAGGCCTGCGACGGCACATAAGCAGGCAATGCCATTGCTTTGGCCAGTTTAAGGGCTGGTACAATGTTGGTTTCCCCAAACAAAAAAGCCACATAGGGTGAAACTGGAGCAGAATAGACTTGGCGGGGGGTAGCGAGCTGCCGCAATTGGCCCGCTTGCATGACGGCTACCCGGTCACTTACGGCCAGCGCATCGGCGGGATCATGTGTGACCAAGATGAGCGTAGTGTTGCTCCGGGCCACAATCTGCAACAAATCGTCGCGCAATTGGCGGCGCAAAGCTACGTCCAGATGGCTAAAAGGCTCATCGAGCAGCAGTACCTTGGGCTGCTGGATCAGCGCACGGGCCACGCCCACCCGCTGCCGCTCTCCCCCCGATAACTCCCGGGGAAATTTGTGCTTGATCTCTTGCAAACGACACCATTCCAAAATTTTGCCCACTCGCCTTGCTTGGCTTTCTTTCGGCAAATGCAATAAGGGAAGGGTGAGGTTGTCAAATACATTCATGGTTGGGGAAAGCCCTTGGTGTTGGTGCGCTAGGGCGATGTCGGGGTGGCCGGCTACCAACTGGAAAGCCGGGCCGCGCACTAACTGCCCATTGAGCCAAACGGTGCCGGCATCTGGCTCTTCCAATCCAGCCAATAATCGCAGAAGGGTGGTCTTGCCGGCCCCACTCTCCCCCACTATTGCCAGTATTTCACCTTGATCGACCGAAAACGAAATACCCCCTACCGCCGGCAAAGGCTGAAGAGGGTACTGTTTGTAAACGGAGCGTACTTCAAAAAGAGACATTGCAGATCATTCATTTGCCTGAAATTTAGGCCCAAAATTCTATAAGTCGCCAGTTTCTGGGCCGCTAGCTAAGCAATGGGAGTGTTTTTGGGCAACGATACGGTGAACTCTGTCCCTTTGCCCACTACACTATTGACCTTGATATCACCATGCAAGCGCTCTACCAATACTTTGACAATGGATAGACCGATTCCGGTGGAGCTTTCACCGGCGGTTGGCCTAGCGGTTAGCCGCTGGAATTTTTTGAACAATTTCTTCTGATCTTCGTCGCAGATGCCCGGCCCTTCGTCTTTAATGGCAACACGAAATTGATCGGGTGTTTCAGCCAATTTAACATAAATATTTGATCCCGGATTGGCAAATTTGATGGCGTTCGATACCAAGTTGTCCACAATCCTCCGCAAATATTGCTGATCGGTGATGGCCAGCCCTTGCTCCGTTTTATTTTGAAAATGGATTCTGATGTTTTTGGCTGAAGCCTCCTGCTGAAAACCCTTGAGTATTTCGGGCACAAAAATGGCCAAGCCTATCTCATTGGCGGCCAAGGGCTGAACCAACCCTTGCTCAATGGCATTGACATCGAGCAGATCGTTGATAAAGCGCGTTCCCTCCACAGCAGACCGCCGGATGATATCCACAAACATTCGTTGTTCATCATTCAGATCACCTACTACCGGAAGCAACTGGGTTACCCCAACCATCTTGTTGAGGGGGGCTTTCAGATCGTGGGCTACGATGTCCATCAAATTGTTTTTCTCATTGTTCATCTCCAACAAAAAGTGGTTCTTGCGCGATATTTCAGTCTGCTGAGCTAGCAACTGATCGTTTTGCCGGGTTATTTCTTCATTTTTGTGGAGAATTTCACTATTCTGCTTGGCAATTTCATCTTTTTGCAGGCTGATCCGGCGGGCCGCGATATATGAACCGACCCCAAAGACCAGAAACAACGCCCCGATAACGGCCGCAGCCAATAGGTTGCGCCTAAAATCAACTTCTGCTTCGGCTTTCTCGCGAACTACCACCTGCTTTTCCATCTCCAACCGTTCAATTTGTTGGGCCAGTACCGCAATAGAGTCTTGAATGGCCGGATTACCGTTGGCCAGCAGATTCCGCAACTGGTCGACTATTTCGCGGGCCAAAGAAATTGCTTCTTTGTAAACACTGTCCGTTGAGATGGTCGCTTTCTCCAGCTCGGCTATCTTATTCAATAAATTTTCCTTCTGGGTCGGGGCAATTTCCTTGTCGTTGTTCACCACCACTCGGATGGCTGACAACCTCTTTTTGATTTCTTGGTTGAACAAATCAATGTCTTTCAGTTGCGCCTCCAATTGTTGGCTATTGGCCAATACTTTCGGTTTAATGTCCTCAGTTACTCTAGTATCCACCACCAACAAAGCAGCTTTGTCCTCTTCTTTACTGACTAGCCGCTTGGGGTCAGTGGCACTACCCGCGTTGCGCGCGCTTACAGCCGGCGACTTGGCAATGGGCCGAGACAACCGTAACCGGTATTCCAATATGCGCTCTTCACGGTTCTCGGTCGGTTTGCTGGGCCACTCCACTTGATAGCCGTCGGGCACTTCAAAAGTAGCCGCTTCTTGGGCTGTAAAATTGATATTTTTTTCTTGTAAAACGATTGCTCCGTTTTCATTGAGTCCAGGATTTTTGAACTTTAGTTTGTTTACAACGAACACTGGAATATTTTTCAACAATTGCTGATCGTCGCTCGTGATGATAATGCGGCGCACAGTCCCATTTTGGAGAAACAGCGTGCCTCCGTAGATGCTTGGCTCCACTTTGACCGCATAAGTCTTGGCGTTTTGCACAAACTTGGCGGTGGCAGAAGCAAACCCTTCCTTCCAAGAGGGCGGAACCCTGAACAGTACTTTGGCCTTATCAACATCTAACCTGCCAGCCCTTTCAGCCCCTTGGTAGCTTAGATAAAACAGACCATCGCGCAATTGGCCAACATTGCCCTGTTCGGGGATCAGAGAAAAAGATATCTTTAACGCCGGAACCACTACAATGTTGATTACCCTGTCTGCTTGTACTGTCACCTTGTTGGTTTTGACTTCATAGCTCAAGTTTCGATCTCCTGCACTCACATCATTCAACAACATCACCTCTACCTCCGCCAAACCTGCGGGCAGGGCAACTTGGGCTGTCAAGTATTTGCTCAGATCAATGCCCACTGGTTTGCCCCCGTTAAACGAAAAAGAGTAACGAGATGGGAGCACCGTTCCTGAATCATCGGTTACTTTTACTTTGTAGGTTTCTTTGCCACTGGATTGAGCCAGCGTTAAAACCTCCAGCAGCAAGAGGAAGGGCAGTAAGCAGAAAAGTATCCTAAGCATTTGGGTCATTATTGATAAGAACAAGTTCTGTCAAGAGATATTACAATAATTGGTTGGTCACTTTTTCAATCTTTTCCTTAGCAAACCGCCCAATTAATAATTTTTATGTCAAAAAGTGTGCTAATATTTGATACACTTCCTAACAACGTACAAACTTACAAAGTGAA